>CAMVAA010000007.1 GCA_947165345.1 uncultured Bacteroidales bacterium | reverse complement strand
GGGGGGGGGGGGGGGGGGGGGGGGGGGGGGGGGGGGGGGGGGGGGGGGGGGAGGAGGGGGGGGGGGGGGGGGGGGGGGGGGGGGGGGGGGGGGGGGTGGGGGGGGGATAGGGGGGGGGGGGTTTGCATGCGGGGTTGTAGTTGAGTGCCACGACGGGGCTATGGTGATGGTAATGATGATGTTACCGTGGGGATGCGCCCACGGCTAAAAATTGTCGTCTCGGGAGAGGGGTGTGAAGGGGCGTTTTTGCGTCCCCGCAGGGGTGGGTCAGAGGGTCGGATGTTCGAGGTGTTCCTTGCGGAGCAGGTCGTTGACGGTCTTCACGGGGTTGAAAGTCTCGATGGGCACCTCGGCGAAGACGGTGATCCAGTCGGCCATGGCACCGTTCCAGAGGCCAGGCAGCTCCTGCGACTTCAGGGTCTGTGCGCCCTTGCTTTTCTTGCTGATGAAGCCGGTCATTGGGTCGACGTATTTGCGCAGGTCGAAGTAGCGGCCGTGGTAGTTCTTGGTGCAGCAGACGAGGTCTACGGGGTTGAAATGGGTCGACGACTGGAAGATGGCCTCCTGTTCGGGGTCGTTGTGGTTGACCTGGGCCGATTCGACGATTTGGAGGCTGCGTCGGCCGCGTGTGTCGATGGTGAAGAAGGGGCCGCCGCCGGGTTCGCCGGTGTTGCGTACCATGCCGCAGATGCGGATGGGGCGGTTGAGCAGGTCGTGGAGCTGGCCGGCCGTGCAACCGTCTGGGAGTGTGATGTTGAGCTCTTCGGTGGCGAAGCGTGCAATGCGTCGCAGGGTGCGGCTGTCGGGCCGGCCATCGAGGGCACGCAGGGCGTCGAAGGTCTTACGGCGCAGGTCGAGCAGCATGCCGGCGAGCACCTGCTTGTATGTGACGGTGACGGGCTTCATCCAGTCCGGCACAACGTTGTCTATGTTTTTAATAAAAATGATGTCGGCGCGTTGCTCGTTGAGGTTTTCTATCAATGCGCCATGTCCTCCGGGGCGGAAGACGAGGCGTCCGTCGTCGTCGCGCAGGGGAAGGTTCTGCTCGTCGACGGCTATGATGTCGGTGTAGTGGTGCTGCTCGGAGAAGCTGACTTTGAGGGTGATGCCATAGACGGCCTCGTAGTGGTGGCGCACGGCGGCGAGGCGGCGTCGGAAGGCGGCGCGGTGTTCGGGCGAGATGGTAAAGTGGAGGTGTACGGCACCGTCGGAGCTGCGTGCGTAGAGTGCGCCTTCGGCGATGTGCTCTTCCAGGGGTGTGCGTGTGCTGTCGCCGTAGCGGTGGAATTTGAGCAGACCTTTGGGCAGCGAGCCGTAGCCGAGGTATTGCTCTTTGAGCAGGAAGTTGATTACGGTGCTGTAGTCGCCGCGGTGCAGGTAGTCCTCAATGTCGAGGTCTGAGGACCGCATGCACGCTTTCAGGTCGTCGTAGAAAGCGAAGGTATGTATGTTGTCGATGAATTCCTTTACGGCTGGATATTCTTTGGCGAAGTTCGTGGACACGCCGAAGTAGGTGGAGGCGAAGCTGTAAAGGTCTTTGAACATGCGTGTTGCTGCGCCGGAGGCAGGTACGAATTTGAGCACTTTCAAACCTTTGCCGAGGGAATGACAGAGGCGTCGGTAGTGTTCTATGCCGTCGAGGTCGAGGGTGCGTATACCGCCGTTTGCAGGGGTAGCGGCAGCGTCGAGGCGGCTTTTGGGGAAGCCGTCGCGGAAGTGGTCTATTTGGGTTTGCACGTCGTTGGCAGCAATGCCAAGGGAGGCGATTTGCGCGAGGTCGTCGTCGGAGGGTATAAATTGCATGTCGCTCAGCTGTTGTGTTAGTATGTCACCGTCTTGGGCAGCAGTATGTTGGCGGTCACGGTCTCGCCTTCCTGCAGCCGGATGGACGTCTCGGCGCGGCGGTGCCCGTTGTCGGCGACGCTGAGGTCGGCTTTCACCTGCACGATGGCTGGGGCTGTGAATTCGGCTGTGTATTTTCCGTCCTTGTCAGTCTTACCGCTGGCGTGGACGGTGCCACCGTCCTGTTTGACCTCAATTTTGACGTTCTTGACGGGCTTTTTTGTGGACAAATCGGTCACCAAAACCTCAAGATAGCAGTTGGTATCCTTGTCGCACGAGGTAAAAAAGCACATCGGTAACAGGCTGAAAAACAGAATGACGGCGAGGGTGTTTATTTTTTTTCTCATAAAAGTGTGGTTTTTGTCTTGTTATGTCTGTTTTTATTCTTAATTTTGCATGCAAAAATATGAAAAAATATCGAGTGTAAAATGAAAAAGTTATCTTTTCTGGCATTTTTTTTGGCGGCTACGCTGAGCATGTGGTCACAGATGCCTATGAAACAGATTGAAAAACAGAAAAAAGGTACAGTTGTCTCAATAGAGACCAATGTCGGTAAAATTGTTGTCAGTCTGTACGACGACACGCCAAAACACCGCGAGAATTTCATCAAACTGGTAGAAAATCACACCTATGAAGGGTTGCTTTTCCATCGTGTGATAAAGAATTTTATGGTTCAGGCTGGCGACCCAAAGTCGGCCAAGGCTAGGCCGGGCGAGCCCCTCGGTGATGGTACGTTGGGATATACAGTGCCAGCGGAAATAAGGCCTAACCATTTCCATAAGCGTGGTGCGTTGTGTGCAGCTCGACAGGGGGACAATGTCAACCCACGTCGAGAGTCATCGGCATCGCAGTTCTATATAGTGCAGGGAAACAAATGGGACGGTGCTCAGCTTGATATGATGGAGAAGCGGTTTGGCAAGAAGTTTTCTGGAGAACAGCGTAAGGTTTACGCCAGCGTGGGCGGCACACCTCATCTCGACGGTGAGTATACGGTTTTCGGTGAGGTTGTGGAGGGCATGGAGGTGGTGGACATGATTGCCGCCTCGTCTACAGACAATAATGACCGTCCGCTGAAAGATGTACGCATACTGAAAGTTTCAGTTATAAAGTAACACAACAAAAGAGTATGATGAAAAGTTTGATAGCAAAATATATAGAAGAGATTTCGAGTGCCCGTATTGAGGATTTCCAGGACAAGGCTGCCGAGGTGGAGAAGTTTAGAATCCGTTTCTTGGGCCGCAAGGGAGTTCTGAGCGAGTTGTTCGAGCAGTTCAAGAGCTTGCCCAACGATCAGAAGAAGGAAATAGGCGTGGCTCTAAACCAGCTCAAGACAGCTGCCTTGGCCAAGGTTGAGGATTGGAAGAACTATGTGGAGCAGGCGCCGGAGTTAAACCAGAGTCATGACCTCACAATGCCGAGTGACTTTGCTCAGCGTGGAAGCCGACATGTGCTCTCGGTGACAATGAATGAGATTGCCGAGATTTTTTCGCGCATAGGGTTCACCGTTGAAGAGTCGGTGGAGATAGAAGACGACTGGCATCTCTTTTCTGCCCTCAACTTCCCGCCGGACCACCCGGCACGAGACATGCAAGATACATTCTTCGTGGAAAAAGAGGAAGGGCGTCAGGATGTGGCGTTGCGTACACATACATCCTCGGTTCAGGTGAGGGTTATGGAGACACACAAGCCGCCAATCAGAATAATAGCCCCGGGACGTGTCTTCAGAAATGAGGCTATTAGTGCCCGTGCACACTGCATATTTCACCAGGTCGAAGCATTGTATGTGGACCGCCATGTCACATTTGCCGACCTGAAGCAGACGCTTCTCTACTTTGCAAAGGAAATGTTCGGCGCCGATACGCGTATACGTCTGCGTCCGAGCTACTTCCCCTTCACAGAACCGAGTGCCGAGATGGATATATCATGCAATATCTGCGGTGGCAAGGGGTGCAATATCTGTAAGGGCACTGGCTGGCTGGAGATCCTTGGATGTGGGATGGTGGATCCCAATGTATTGGAGGCTTGCGGTATAGATAGTCATGAATATACTGGCTTTGCGCTGGGAATGGGCGTAGAACGTATGGCTATGCTCAAATATCAGATTCGCGATCTCCGTCTGTATTTTGAGAATGATTTACGTTTCTTGCACCAGTTTGATAATATCATCTGATGGGCACTATTGCAATCGAGAATATGCGTTTCTATGCGCACCATGGTTGTTTCGGGCAGGAGCGGAAAATTGGCACACGGTTTAGTGTCGACGTGGAATTCACATGCGATACGGTGAAAGCGGAAAAAACGGACAATATCGAGGATACGGTGAACTATCTCGAGGTGTATCAGGTGGTGAAATCCGAGATGGAGACGCCGTCGCACCTGTTAGAACATGTGGCTCATAGGGTTGGAAAGGCGATAATGCGTAGGTTTGATGCTGTGGAGTCGGTACGAGTGAAGGTTAGTAAGCTAGCTCCTCCCCTCGGAGGACAGATGGACGCAGTGTGTGTCAGCATAAGCATGTGTCGTTGATACCTGACCTGTGGTGGGCTGTGGTGTGGAATTGCTATAATATCAGTCCATTATCCCTAAAGCTGTAGTAGTTGGCTTGGCCGTCGAGACTGATGGCTACGATGATGTGGTCGGTGAGTTTTATGTCTAACATTTTACCAGCCTGGTCGAGGTTTTGGGTAAGACGTTTGTCATCACTGCTCGGTTTGAGAGAGCCGGAGGGGTGGTTGTGGGCCACGGCGAAGTGGGTGGCCTTGTTCTCAAGTGCACCGCGCATTACAATACGGATGTCTACAGGTGTTGAGGTCTGTCCACCGACAGATATGCGCTGTCGTCCAAGTACTGTGTGTTGTGCGTTGAGATAGACGGCCCAAAATTCCTCGTGGTCCAGGTTGGCAATCAGATGGAGGATGTATTTGAATAGGTCGTTGCTGTCGGCTAGCACGGTTTTGCTGGCAGCGTCCAACTCGCTCTGCATGCGCCAACCGAGTTCGAGGGCTGCCATGAGTGTGGCGGCCTTTGCGCTCCCTATGCCGCGGATGCTACTTAACTGCCTGTTATCTATGCGAGAAAGCTCGGTGAGGCTATTGCCGGCCAAGGCGAGGATTTCGCGCGCCACATCCAGTACATTCTTGCCAGGGACGCCGCTGCGTAATAGGATGGCAATCAGTTCGGCGTCGGAGAGTTGTTTTTTGCCTTGGAGAATCAGCCTTTCCCTCGGTTTGTCGGCATCGGCCCAGTCTTTCACGGTAAGCGAAATTTTTTCTTCCATATCTCCTTGTTTTACTATAATTTTGCTGCAAAGATACATCTTTTTTTTCGATTTTGGTTGTTATGTCAATATTTTTTGTTATTTTTGCACATTCAAACGAAGAGAAACAAAAAACAATAATATATACATAAACTATGCAGAATAAAGGACTTATCAGATTTTTGGCATGGGCATTTGCATTGGTTTGTTTGTTCCAATTGTCGTTCACTATTGTGACGAGCATTATTCAGAGCAAAGCCAAGAAGGATGCCGCAAACTACGTCAAAAGTGAACAAGTGCAGCAGTTGGTTGCTTCTCGTACAACTAACAGCGGTGATGCTCAGGTTATTCTGGACTCTATCCAGAACTCTCGCGAGGCTCACTACCTCGACTCTATGGCCTCGGAGAAGGTTTATCTGGGATACACCTACCGTCAGTGCCAGGGGCGCGAAATCAACCTCGGCCTCGACCTTAAGGGCGGTATGAACGTGATGTTAGAGGTGTCAACAGTTGATGTGGTTCGTGCCTTGGCTGATCACACGGAAGATACACTATTCAACCATGCTATTGATATGGCTTTGGCTGATCAAAAGCGTACTACGAACAGGGATTTTGTCTCTCTGTTCTACGATGCAATCCGCAAGCTTGATCCCAATGTGTCGCTCGCCTCTTATTTCAGCGGCCAGTTGCGCGACAAGATTAAACTAGGCGACGACAATGACGCTGTCATCCGTGTGGTGCGTGCGGAAGCTGCTGATGCATATGACCGTACCTATCAAGTGTTGAGCCAACGTATCGACAAATTCGGTGTGGCGCAGCCTACAATCCAGAAGCTTAGCGCTTCGGAGCGTATCCTTGTCGAGTTGCCCGGTGTGAAGGAGCCCGAACGTGTGCGCAAACTCTTGCAAGGTACTGCCCAGCTCGAATTTTGGCTTACCTACGACAATACCGAGGCTGCTCGCTATCTTATGGCCGCCAACGACTATCTTGGCTCCATTAACAAAGGAGAGAACAGTAAGTCTGAGGCCGATACACTTCAGGCTGCTGAGGTCGGTGAAAAGGATAGTGCTGAGGCCATTCTTGACCAGCTGACAGCTGATAACACACAGAGCGGTGTGAGCGCTGCTGACCGGGAGACTTTTGCAAAGAACAACCCGCTCATCTCGAAACTTCAACTCTATGTCGACGGCAACGGACAACCCATACCAGGGCCCATCGTTGGCTTGGCTGCAGGCAAAGATCGTGACGCTATCGACCAGATGCTTGCCAGTGCTGCTGCCAAGAAGATATTTGACTCCCGCACCGTGAAATTCCTTTGGTCGGCAAAACCCGACGAGCATTTTGGCGGAGATATATATGTGCTCTATGCCATTAAGATTACCACGCGTGATGCATCGGCCTTGCTTGATGGCGGTTGCATCAGCGATGCTCGACAGGACTTTTCAAATGTTGGTGGTAATGAGATTTCGATGACAATGAACACGGAAGGAGCCCGTGAGTGGAAGCGTATCACAGGCGAGAATGTTGGCAATTGTATTGCCATCGTTCTTGATGACCATGTGTATTCGGCTCCCCGTGTTAATGGTGAAATTGCAGGTGGTCGCTCGAGCATCACTGGCGACTTCACCCTCGAGGAAGCTAAGGACCTGGCCAACATTCTCAAGAGTGGTAAGCTCCCTGCCCCCGCGGTCATAGTTCAGGAAGCTGTTGTGGGACCTTCGCTAGGTCAGGAATCAATCCGTAATGGTTTGATATCGTTTATCCTCGCATTTGTTGTGGTGCTTATTTACATGGTTGTGTTCTACAACCGTGCGGGATGGGTGTCTGTGGCCGCACTTATTACTAATGTATTCCTTCTTATTGGTGTGTTAGCATCGATAGGCACAGTGCTTACGCTGCCAGGTATTGCAGGTATAGTGCTCACGATGGCAATGGCTGTCGATGGTAATGTTATTATTTATGAGCGCGTTAAAGAAGAACTACGTGCTGGCTCCAGTTTAGCTAATGCTGTGGAGAACGGCTTCAAGAACGCCTACTCTGCAATCATAGATGGTCAGGTTACGACATTCTTGCTGGGTCTTGTGCTTATTATGTTCGGTTCTGGTGCCGTGCAGGGTTTTGCTGTCACTCTGTGTATTGGTATTGTGACGTCACTCTTCACCTCGATATTCATTACCCGCCTTATTATCGATAGCAATTTGGAGCGCAAACGTAACTTGACCTTCTCGTTCAAGTTCTCCGAGAATTTCCTGCGTAATGCCCATTTTGACTTCCTTGGCCATCGTAAGATGTTCTATGTGATTGCAGCAGTGGCAATAGTTATCTGTGTGGCAAGTTTCTGTGTCAGAGGCATGAGTTTCGGTATCGACTTCACTGGAGGCCGTACTTATGTGGTTCGTTTTGACCAAGCAGTAAACGCCGTTGATGTGCGTTCCGATCTTGCAAAACAGTTTGATGAGGCTCCTGAGGTTAAGACATATGGTCCTAGCAATCAGTTGAAGATCACTACCAAGTACAAGATTAGCGAGGATGGCGACGTTGTGAAGAATGAAATTGTAGAGAAGCTCTATGCTGGCACAAGTAAGTACTTCGCCAAGCCGATTAGCGTGGATGAGTTCAAGTCGACTGAGACGAACCCGCTGGGTATAATCCAGGCAGACCAGGTTGGAGGCACGATTGCCCACGACAACTTGATGCATTCAATATGGGCTGTTATAGGCGGTCTGCTAGTGATGTTTGTGTATATCGGTTTGCGATTCCGTAGTTGGCGTTTCGGTGTTGGCTCAGTCACAGCTTTGGCGCATGATACAATCTTAGTTATCGGTATTTTCTCGCTTCTCTATGGACTTCTGCCGTTCAACCTTGAGGTGGATCAGTACTTCATCTCGGCTGTGCTGACGGTTATAGGTTATTCTATCAATGCTACAGTGGTTATTTTCGACCGCGTACGTGAGTACCGTAAGCTCTATCCCAAACGTGACCTGCAAACACACATGAACGATGCTATCAACTCCACTCTGGCCCGTACGGTCAATACCTCGGGCACGACATTCGTAACCCTCCTCATGATGTTCATATTCGGAGGCGAGGTGATACGCGGATTTATATTCGCTTTGCTTGTCGGCGTGCTGGTTGGTGTGTTCTCGTCACTCTGCATAGCCTGCTCGGTGGTCTACGAAATATCGGGCAAAGAAAAAAAGAGTGAGGTAAAAGAACTTGCCTAACTTGATAGGAAGATAGATTGTAAAAGCAGTGGAATGATAATATGAAGGCTTGGTTGCTCATAACATTTGCGTTGATTAGTGTTCTAGCATCGATGTACAAGCGTGCAAAGCGTGTGCAGGAGGTTGGTGACACTGATGTGTCCGACGAAAGTCAGGTAGAGTCAACTTTCTTCTCGGCCGATGAGGAGACAAGCATGGAAGAGCAACCGTACTACTCGAGTGAGGCTGTAACTAGCGAAGGCATGCAGACGCATCGGCAGACAGAAGTTATGAATGTGCAGCCGACTGTTTTGGAAACCCCGAAATGTGGGTTAGCATTTGACCTCCGAGAGGCGGTTATATGTCAGACGCTGCTTGAAAACAAGTACAATCCTGAAATCAATAAAATCAATAATCTCTATACATGTTAAAGCAATGAGAATGTTTAGAAAATTACTGTTGACATTCGGACTCTTGCTATTGGCGGAAATGGGCGCCTTGGCCCAAGGCACGATGAAGGTGACTGTCACCGATGCCAAGACCAAGGAGACCATGCCATTCGTGAATGTGGTCGCCAAGCAAGACGGCAAGCAAGTGCTCGTCGGCGTGACTGATTTTGATGGTGTAGCAACCATTAAGCCATTACCAGTCGGTAAGTATGACCTTGAGGTCAAGTATGTTGGTTACAATACTGCGCAGCGTACGGGTATCAATGTCTCAGCAACGGGTTTCACCGTTGTGAACATTGAGATTAACCCCAGTGCACAGTTGCTCGACGTAGTCGACATTGTTGAAGAGAAAGTGCCTGTCATCGAAATTGGTAAGGCGGAAAGTGGAACAACCCTTTCGAGTGATGACATAGCCCGTATGCCAGGTACCTCGGTTGAGTCGGTTGTGGCTGCGGTTGGCGGTATCGGATACAGCGATGGTGGTACTGGTACTGCCCGCGGTGAGTCGGGTATGGTCACCATGCAGGGAAATGTACGTAAACATACCTCGGTGTCGCCCCCGAAAGAGGCTGTGGCCGAGATTCAGGTCATTCTCGGTGGTACACCCGCCAGTATTGGCGAGGCAATCGGTGGTACGCAGATTATCACCCTCAAACCGCCGACCAGCCAGTTCAAGGGTATGGTCCGTTGGGATGCTGCGCTCGACTATCGTTTCTCGAATAGCCTCTCGCTGTACCTCACTGGTCCGGTGTATAAGAAGAATGTTACAAACGACGACGGTTCGTCGATGGAGCGCACACTCATTGGCTTCCGTCTTACAGGTCAGGCTGCGTATTATAGAACACCGTACTATCGCCCGAAAGGATATCGCTATCAGATGGTTAACGACGAGTTGGTTCAGCAGTTTGAGCAGAATCCCCTGCTTTATGACCCTCTCACCGGTGCTACCGACTATGCTGCAGAGTATAAGCTCAGAGGCAGCGATTTCCACGAGTTCACAAGACTTAGCACGAAAGACTTCTACGGTGAGAACGCTTCGTCGCGTATGCCCAACTTGAGGTATTTCGGTGTCGCTATGGAAGGTGCACTTGATTTCCGCTTCTCAGACTATGCCACTCTCACCCTCACCGGTGAGTTCAGTGCTGGTCGAACTCCAAGCGCGGGTGTGTCGCCACTCACCATGAACCTCCAGGGCCGTAACATTCAGGAAAGCCTTTATGGAAGTATAACGGCTGACTTCGTGCAGCGCTTCCGTGATCCGGAGGTGAGCAACGAGGACGAGGCAAAAGCTTCGGCGCCGATCAAGAATGTAATGTACAATATCACCGCTATGGTTAGCCGCGGTGTTTCGAAACAATACAATGAGTCGTACGGCAGCACTATCGATGATATCTTCAAATATGGTTACATTGGTAAGTTTGAGACTGAGAAGATTCCGACATATGCACTGGACCGTGTCGACTATGAAGGCACTGAGCAGATTGCTTTGAAGCAGAACAACTGGATGGATCAGATTACTTATATCTCTGGTTCGGAATGGAATCCGATTCTTTCCAATTATAACAACCAACTTTTCTACAGTGAGGAATTTGCCGATGTGCGTCCTTATCTCACTACTATTGACTATATCCGTGGATACAAGGGCTTGTTCAACGGTGACTCTCCCACGAGCATCCACGGTCTGCTGACTAACGTCGGTGTACAGGGCGGCTCTTACGGCAAGAGTCAGAGCGACGCTCTCTACATTCAGGCCAAGGCTTCGGCTGATATCAAGGGACATGAAATCGAGATTGGTTTCCAGTATGACCAGACTTGGAGTTCTTCATATTCTGTGAGCGCCTATGGCATTTGGAATTTGATGCGTCAGGATGCCAACCGTCACATCACTGAGATGGACGTGGAGAATCCAATATATGAACGCCGTGGTTCGCAGCTCTATGTGAACTATAATCGTAAATATGCCGAGGGACAGCAGCAACCGTTCGACGCAGCATTCCGTAAGTACCTCGGCGCCGGAGAGCTGGAATGGATTGACATCGACCGTTACAGTCCGGACGATTTTGTTGCTGCAGGTGGTATCAATATGTTCTCGGCCAAAGAACTTATCAACACTGGTAATCCTTATGTGTCCTATGTTGGTTATAGCCATAACGGCCGTAAGTTCAACTATAACGGTTCTAACTGGTCGTTGGAGAAGTTCTTCAACCCTGGCGACAGTCGCTATATGGACCTGCCTTCTTTCTCGCCGATATATATGGCGGGATATATTCAGGATAAATTCTACTTCCAAGACCTCATTTTCAATGTCGGTGTGCGTGTCGACTATTTTGATGGACACCAATATGTCATGAAAGACCCGTACCTGCTTTACGATTCGTATAATGTTGGTACCCTTCGCGACATGATTGAGAATGGCAAGGAAGTTGCAACCAACAATATCTATGCCGGTGCCGGTGACGACTGGGTTCCCTATGTCGACGCTGTGCCCGATATCAACTCCTCATCACTCCCCACCATCAAAGGTTATCGTGACATGAGCGGAAAGTGGTATGATGCGTCGGGACGAGAGGTCTCTTCTCCGTCCAGCATCAGCGGTTCAACCGGTAAGCCGACTCCTTACCGCACCGTTGCCGGTCAGCAGACTTTCGAGGACAAGACTGTCCACGTCAACAATGTGTTCGAGAGATACAAACCGCAGATTGTGGCTATGCCTCGTATCGCCTTCTCGTTCCCGATTGGTGACAAGTCTCAGTTCAAGGCCAGCTATGACATTATAGCCCGCCGTCCTTCGGGCTCGTGGAGTGCCGGCTATCTGTCGTACCTCTACATGTCACAGATAAACAGCGTTTCCAACCCAAACTTGAAGCCTGAGCGCATCACCAACTACGAACTTGGTTTCCAGCAGGCTCTAAACCAGTCGTCGGCTATCAGTGCATCGGCCTACTATAAAGAGACCCGTGACCTTATCCAGCTCATACAGTATGCAGGCGCCGACCCCAACCCCAACTACTACAGCTATGACAACAAAGACTTCCGTACTATCAAGGGTGTCACGTTGGCATACGATATGCGTCAGGTCAAAAATGTCCGCGTGAGTGCCAACTACACGTTGCAGTATGCAGAGGAGACCGGTCTGAGTGGAAACACCATCACCTCGCTTATCAAGGAAGGATACACTACGCTCAAGATGCTTAATCCTATTGGCGATGACCGCCGTCATGAGTTCAAGGTCAATGTTGACTTCCGTTATTTTAGTGGTTCCAAATACAATGGACCCACTATCACTCGTGTAGTCACCGATCCGGAAACCGGCGAAAAACGTAAGAAAGAGATTAAACTTTTAGAGGACTTCGGTGTCAACTTTATTGCTGTTGCACAGTCTGGACGTCCTTATACGAGAGCCTTCTCCAACTCGCAGTACACAATCGTTGGTGGTTATCGCGGTGCCCGTCTGCCGTGGGGTTTCTACTTCAACGTAGTGATCGACAAGACTTGGCCTATCCAGATTGGCAAGCGCACTACCCACTTGACTGCTTATCTCACTGTGAACAACCTGTTCAACATACGCAATGTTGTCAATGTGTTTAACGTCACTGGTAACCCGGAGGACGATGGCTATCTGACAGACCCCGAAACCCAGGCTGTGATCAATGCCACTCTTAACCCGCAGGCCTACCGTGAGATTTACCCCATCGTTCAGCGTAACAGTACGTGGTATTACTCCACACCTCGTATGGTGTCCGTATCTCTGTCGTATAACTTCTAAAACAGAAAAAAACAAACAAGATGAAACGTATATACAGTAAGATTCTGTTGGCTTCGCTATTGCTGATGACAGTCTCGAGCGTTGTATCGGCTCGTGAGTGTGACGTCTGCAAGAAAACCAACGCACGAAATGTTGCAGTCCGAGCGAAGGCTGCAGGTTGTAAACGTGCACAGAGTACGGCAGAGTTGAATATCAACAACGTTCGTGCGCTGATTAACGGTTATGGCAATATGTGGTTCGACGGCAGTATAGCGCAGTACCACATACCGAAGAACGCAAACACCTGTCCGCTCTATTGTGCTGCCCTTTGGATTGGCGGTACCGACGTGAACGATCAGCTGCGACTTGCTGCTCTGTCATTCGGTTCGTATGGCGATGATTTCTGGCCAGGGCCCCTTAAGGTGAACCGCACGGCTTCTATCGATCCTATCACCTGCACGCAGTTCGACAGGCATTGGATTATCACCAAGGCTGTTGTAGCGGAGCATATGAGTCACTTCGACTATACAAAGGAGGTGCCGGAGTTCGATAATGACCCGGACTATGTCATCCCTGATGTAATTGCAAAGTGGCCGGCCCACGGCGAGGGTGATGACCTTCCCGCCTATATTGCTCCGTTTAAGGACGCTGACGGTGATGGTGAGTATCATCCTGAAAGAGGTGATTATCCCTACTATGACTTCGAGAATGAGCTTTGCCCTCGTACTTTGAAGGCCAATCTGGCGCCGGGTGCCACCTATAAGCCGGAAGAGACTATGGAAGAGCTGAAGACAGGTCTTATAACCAATAGTATTCTTTCCGACCAGGTGCTGAAAGGTGACCAGACTATTTGGTGGGTGTTTAACGACAAGGGTAACACACACACTGAGTCGGGCGGATCGGAAATCGGTCTCGAAATCCGTGCACAGGCTTTTGGCTTCTCGACCAACGACGAGATTAACAACATGACCTTCTACTCGTACGAGATTATCAACCGTTCCACATATGAGTTGCGTCAGACTTACTTCAGCCAGTGGGTTGACGCCGATTTGGGATATGGCTATGACGACTTTGTCGGATGCGATGTGCGCCGTGGTCTTGGCTACTGCTACAACGGTGATGAACAGGATGGTCCTGGCTCTGGTAGCTATTCTGGCATTCCTCCTGCTGTGGGTATTGACTTCTTCCAGGGGCCTTATATGGATCCGGACGGACTGGACAATCCCAAGATTGATATCGAGTACATTCTGAGCAGGGACAACAACAACGAGGCTTTGCGTCAATTCTTGAATAGGTACAAATATACGGATTCCAACGGCAATGTGGCGTATGACACGATTGCTATCAGTGACGATGCAGACTTGTTCTATAACATTGACCACAAGAGCTGGTATTTCCATCCCGGCGATCATGTTGGAAACTGTGCTATCAACGGTGTCAACTTTGGCAATACGATTATTGACGACGAGCGTTTCGGTATGCGCCGTTTTGTGTACTATGATAATGGAACCGGCAACAACTGCGACCCGCAGCGAGCCAACGACTACTACAACTACCTGCGTGGTTACTGGAGAAACAACAACCGCATGAAATATGGCGGCAATGCCTTTAATAACTATCCCGAAGGTGCTCCCGACTGCGACTTCATGTTCCCGGGCGACAGCGATCCGTGGCATTGGGGTACTGATGGTGTGGTTCCTACGGAACATGCCGACGACTGGACCGAGGTCACCTCGGGCAGCAATGTCACCCCTGGCGATCGCCGCTTCATGCAGTCCGCAGGTCCTTTCACGCTGAAGTCTGGTGCTGTTAACTATATCACAGTGGGTATTCCTTTTGCCCAGGCTACCTCTGGCAACGCTTGGTCTTCGGTTGAAGCCCTTCGCGAGATAGATGACGTCTGCCAGGCCCTGTTCGAGAACTGCTTCAAGGTGCTGGACGGTCCTGATGCTCCTACGATGACCTGTCAAGAGCTGAACAACGAGATTATTCTCTATCTGCATTATGATGATCCCACTTCGAACAACTACAACGAGAAGTATTCCGAAATCGACCCGTCCATCGTCAAGTCCTACACTGTCGAGAGGACTAAGGACACCACGGTTACGGAGTATGTTGTCAAGGTCAATGGTCGCGACACCATGATAGTTGATACAATTATGCACACCTATAGGCTCAGCAATGATACCACCTTGTACTATAGTGATGACGAACGAAGCTATAAGTTTGAGGGTTATCAGATTTACCAGTTGCGTGATGCCTCTGTCTCGATTGCTGATATTGGCGATGTCACCAAAGCTCGCCTTGTGGCGCAGTGCGATGTTGAGAACTATTATGATACAGTTCTTCTCGAACTCCCGTCTGACCAGAATATGCTGAACGCATACAAGCACAACGGATATATCTACCGTTATGACACCACGGTCAACAAGACTCCCAGTCTGCCAATTGGAACGCTTGTCAACTACACCACCAATAGCGCCACAGGTCTTGTCTCCGGCAAAGTCATGGTTGACGGTGCCAACAAGGGTATCCAGCATGTGTTCCGCATCACCACTGACCAGTTTGCCACGGGTGTCAACACCAGTCTGGTTAACAACCGTGAATATTACTTTGTTGCAATCGCGTACGCACATAACCGCTATAAAGAGTATTCACAGACTGAGTCTGCCTACCTCGATGGACAGAAAGAGCCGTATTTGGCTGGCCGTAAGAGAGAGGGCAACCGCACTATCGAGCCGATTGTCTGTATCCCCCACAATCCCGCTGTGGAGAATGGCGGCAAGCAGGCGCAGGCAGAGTTTGGCATGAGCCCCAACATCACCCGTCTTGACGGTTATGGCAACGGTGGCTCGATGCTCCGCCTCACGGAGGCTTCCATAGTGGAGGTGATGGGCAAGCCCGGCGAGAAGGCACAGGATCCCGGAACTTTCGTTGAGAACTTCTCCGGTGGTGGTCGCGAGGATACGCTTGACAGGTCGTACATGACTTCGCCCTGCATCATTCCTCTGCCCCGTTATGAGGAGAACTATGGTCCTGTCAACGTTCATGTCATCGATCCTCTGAAACTCAAAGAAGGTACCTACACCATTCTCTTCTGGAACAAGAAGAGCGAGCGCGTGAACAATGGTAGCCTTGGCGTTGTCGACACCACCAGATGGTGTGTCATACACAAGTCTGTCAACCCTGACGGTAGCACCCGTCAGGACACCGTGTGGTCCGACTTCAATATCTCTCGAATGAACGAACAGCTCTTCCTCGATCTTGGCATAGCTATCACGCTTGTCAATCCTGAGGCAGCTGCTACAGACTTGACAGACCCGACATATATCAACGATTCGAGAAGCTATCAGTATTACCAGGGTTTTGCCAACAAGGGAGCCTTGTTAGGATCGTCGATAAAGTTTGCTGACGACAATCTGCAGTGGCTTAGCGGTATACCGGATGACGATGCCTCTGTATACAACAACTGGATTCGTTCGGGTAACCAGTATGCGGAAAACTCACACATTGTCTTCACCAATGCCGCAACGAAGTACAGTATTACGGAAGACAGTTATCTGACCGATGACTACTTCAAGTCGTATGTACCCGGCATCGGAGCTACCAACCCCCGTACACTTGTCGAGTCCTACGATAAGAACCAGGTCTTCGAATCTGTGGTTGGCGGTATGTGGTCACCTTATGCGCTGGTCTCCACCCTGCCGTTCCACCCCGGTTTCAACTTCTCCTACTACATGCCGAACGACCATATTATGGACAGCCTGCGTTCGAAACGCGTCAATACGACCAGTCGCAACACTATGGAGCGTATCTTGATGGACAACTATTATAACCGCTCGTTGAACTACAACGATATGTCGCAGCTTCCGAGTGTCAGGATTGTTCTCACGGCCGATACGACCAAGTGGACCCGCTGCCCGGTAGTGGAGATGTGCGACGACTACACACAGGCGGAGGGCAATGCCCGCAAGTTCAGCTATCGTCAGCACAAGTCGGTTGATAAGCTGGGCCGCGAGTGGAGCGATGAACTTCCCGCCAACGTTGATGATCCCAACAATCCGGCCTACATATCCGAGTACGGTATGGGTTGGTTCCCCGGCTATGCTATCAACACCATCACCGGCGAGCGTCTGAACATTATGTTCGGTGAAGACTCCCGTTATGTGCAGAGCAATGGCCGCGACATGATATGGAACCCGACGAGCGAGTATATCAGCGGGTCGGAGAACTACATCTTCGGTGGACGCCACTATATCTATGTGATGAACGCCTGCGCGCAGCCTTTCTCCAACATCCGTGCCAATGTCAACAGCATAATCCGCTACAAGACCCCGTCATATGACGCTGGTCGGTGGGCGATGAAGATGCTGAAGTCTGTCGACAGGATGATGAAGATAAGAGACAACTCGTCGCCCCACGCCCTGTACAACGGCGTTCTCGTAAGCGAGAAGTCGTCTCCCAATGGCAGCCGTGACTCCATAGCGATGCTTTACGCTTCGGTGGCATGGGTCAATATGCCTATCATGAACCCGCGCTATCAGTTCGACTACCCCGGCCAGAATATTGAGAAGAATCAGAACAGCCTGTCCAACGGTATTCCGTGCGACGTCACTATCGACATCGACGTGCGTTCGCGCTATGGCCAGTTCCTTTCGCCCAATGGTACGACGACATCGAGCGTCAACACGGAGAATGTGAACTACAACATGCCTGCATACATGTTCGAGATTAAGTCGACAGACGCCGTACTGGAGAACCTTGCCACCGCCGAGTCGGCAAGGAAGAGCTATGTCGACTCGCTCCTCGACATGATTTCCGTCGTTCCCAATCCGTACTACAGCTATTCGAAGTACGAGACAGCCAGTCAGCTCGAGACCAAGGTGCGTATCATCAACCTTCCGACTGGTATGAACGCTTCGGGTCAGCCCGCGGGTTGCACAATCAACATCTACACTGTCGACGGTACGCTGGTGCGTACGCTTGGTCCTACGGAGCCGAACGACGAACATGGTGCGACAACTCTCGACTGGGATCTGCACAACCATACCGGTATTCCCATTGCCGGCGGTATGTATCTGATTCATGTGTCGGTGCCCGGTATCGGCGAACGCGTCATCAAGTGGTTCGGGACCATGCGTCCGGTTGACCTTAACTCCTACTCCTTCTAAATGTGTAAGAAACTCCTAAAAATATCACAGAAATGAAGAATATATTTAGAATATTTGCAGCAGTTGTGATTCTGTCGATGTTCGTGCCGCAGACCGTGAAGGCCGGCAATGACGAACGTCGTGGTACTGCCGGTGCAGCCGAGTTGCTCATCAACCCGTGGGCACGCAGCACTGGCTGGGGAGGTGTTAACATCGCCAATGTACGCGGCTTGAACGCAATGTATAACAATGTGGCAGGTCTGGCTTTTGTGGACAACATAGAGGTGGCTTACACCAACACCATTCTCTATGGCGGAAAGAGCGGCCTCAACAGCGGTGCGTCGATCAACAGCTTCGGTCTTGGTGTGAGAGTGTTCGAAGCCGGTGTGCTCGGTGTCTATGTTATGGCGCTTAGCTTCGGCGATCTGCCTGTGACCACCTACGACAGCCCTGAACCCGGACTCAACGGAACGTTTGCTCCCAGCTACATGAACATCAACGTCGGTTATGCCCACAGCTTCACCAACACCATTCACGGTGGTGTGGTGTTCAAGCTTGCCACCGAGTCTACGGACAATATCTCTGGTTCGGGCTTTGCCATCGACGCTGGTATTCAGTACGTGACTGGTGAGAACGACGAGTTGAAGTTCGGTATTTCTCTCAAGAACTGGGGCCCCTCGATGAGTTTCGGCGGTACGGGTCACTCCCTTACCATGATCAACGATGCCCAGAACACCTTCACCGTTGAAACCCGTCCGGCGAGCATGGAGCTTCCCACGTGCCTCAACATCGGTCTGTCGTATGACTTCCTGTTCGACGTGTGGGACCAGAAACTCACGGTAGCGGCCGCGTTCACGTCGAACGCCTTCCTGCGCGACAACTACACCGTCGGTGTGGAGTATGGTCTGTTGAATATGTTCCAGGTGCGTTGTGGCTATGTCTTCCAGCCCGGTCTGTGGACCGGCGACGCTGCCACCGCCAACACCGGTTTCAGCGCCGGTGCTTCGGTTGACATTCCGCTTTCCAAGAAAGAGGGTTCCAACACCGGTATAACACTCGACTACTCCTATCGTACAGCCTCGCGTCTGAAAGGCACGCACGCTATCGGTGCCTCGCTGAGATTCTAAGTTGCACAGTACATAGAATGAAATTGGGAAAGGCTTTCCTATAAGCCTTTCCCATCTTTTAGAATGTTAAAACAAAAAGAGAAATATGGCAGAAATAAAATATTACAGTGAAGAAGGCCTTCAGAAGCTCAAGGACGAGCTTCGCCACCTCATAGCGGTGGAGCGTCCGGCGGCATCGGCGGCCATAGCAGAGGCACGCGACAAGGGTGACCTGAGCGAGAATGCCGAATACGACGCGGCAAAAGAGGCCCAGGGACATCTTGAAGCCCGCATTTCGCGACTGCAAGAACTGGTCGCCAACGCGCGACTGCTCGACGAAAGCAAGATAGATACCTCCAAGGTACTTCTGCTGTCGATTATCACCATTCGTAACACGAAAAACAACCAGACGCAGCGTTACACCATCGTGCCCGAGAGTGAGGCCAACCTCAAGCAGGGCAAGATAAGTATCACCTCGCCTTTCGCGTCGGCATTTCTCGGCCACAAGGTGGGCGACGTGGTGGAAGTGGTGGTGCCGGCTGGCAAGATGACATTCGAACTGACCAAAATAGAACGTTGACTATGGCAAGTATATTCAGCAGAATCGTAGCTGGGGAGATTCCGTGCTACCGTGTGGCCGAGACAGAGAACTGCCTCGCCTTCCTTGATGTGAACCCTGTGGTGAAGGGGCATGTGCTGTGCATTCCGAAGAAGGAGGTTGACTATATCTTCGACCTCGATGATGACCTCTACTGCGAACTCCATCTGTTCGCCCGCCGTGTGGCGAAGGGGCTGAAGAAGGTCTGTCCCTGTATAAAGATTGGCGAGGCCGTGGTGGGCATTGACGTACCGCACACTCACATCCACCTTATGCCGCTGAACAAGCCTGGTGACCTCAACTTCTCCCACCATGTGGAGATGAGTGCCGAGGAGATGACCGCCTTGGCGTCGGAGATAGCCGCTGCCATAGAGTAGGGTAGGGGAGAGCAAGAGACAGAACAAGCAAGAATGCCGCAGGGGCGACGGAGTGTTGAGTGTCAACAGCCGTCGCCCCTACGTGGTTCTTAGTTTTCGTGCAGTCTATTGCCCGGTCAGTCCACGAACTTGATGTCTTTCACGTTGAGCTGTATTTCGGTGCGACCGCGCCAGTAGTTCTCCTCGAGCTGGTATACGAGGTCGAAGTGCTGTCCGCGACGCATAGCATCGATTGCTTGTCCTTGCTGGAAGGCGATACAGGGATAGGATGCTGTCCGCTCCATGATGGGAATGGCATTGAACTTCAGGTGGTTTGTGCCCACTATGCGGCAGCCACCCGTGTCTACGAGTTCGCGGCTTACGAACACCGGTACGTTGTTCTCCGGACCGAAGGGGGCGAACTGCTTCAGGATACGGAGGAATTTGGGTGTAATCTGCGAGAAACCTATCTCGCAGTCTATCTCGACCTCAGGGGTTATCTCTTCGGGGCCTACGTTTTCGCGAACGAGCTTTTCGAAGCGGTCCACGAATGCTTTCATGTTCTCCTGTTTGAGCGATACGCCAGCTGCACTCTTGTGGCCTCCGAAGTGCTCGAGTAGATCGGCGCACTGCTCGAGGGCCTGGTGGACGTCGAATTCCTTGACGGAGCGAGCCGATCCGGTGATGAGGTTGTCAGAGCCGCGTGTGAATACGATGGTCGGTTTGTTGTAGGCCTCGACTATACGTGAGGCGACGATACCTACGACGCCGCGGTGCCATGTCTCGTCGAAGAGAACGAGCGACTGTCGACCGACGTAGAATGGGTCGTGGTCGATGCGCCGTTTGGCCTCCTCGGTGGCGTCAGTGTCGAGCTCTTTGCGCTCGAGATTGTACTGGTTGATATCTTCGGCCAGGCGCCGTGCGATGGCAGGGTCGTCGGTGAGCATGAGGCGCACCGAGTCGAAGGCTGAGCGAATGCGTCCGGCGGCGTTGATACGGGGGCCTACGAGGAAAACGAGGTCCGAGATGGTGAGTTCCTTCTCAAAGTAACCGGCTTTACCCTTGTCCGAGGTTTCGCCCTGGTCGGTCGTGTCGGCCTTGCGGCGATCCACGTGGCCGTATTTCAGGATGGCTTCGATACCGGCGCGGGGCTTTGTATTGAGCACGCGGAGGCCGAAGAAGGCCAGCACGCGGTTCTCGCCCATGATGGGCACGATGTCGCTGGCGATGGAGACTGCGACGAGGTCGAGGTATTTTAGCAGGCGCAGTTTGAGTTCTTCCTGTCGTGCGAGGCGGTCGGCGTCGAGCTGTTCCGGCATGTCGCAGAGGCGAACGCCCAGTCGCTGCTCGAGGTGCGCTTCCACTATCTTGAATCCAATGCCGCAGCCCGAAAGCTCTTTGTACGGATAGGGGCAGTCGGTCTGCTTGGGATCCAGGACTGCGACGGCGGCCGGCGCTTCGTCGCCTGGCAGGTGGTGGTCGCCGATGATGAAGTCGATGCCCCGCTCCTTGGCATAGGCCACCTGTTCGTTTGCCTTGATGCCGCAATCGAGGGCTATCATCAACTTCACGCCCGTCTCGTGGGCGTAGTCGATGCCCTGATAGGAGATGCCGTAGCCCTCACGTTCGCGGTCTGGGATGTAGAAATCAATATTGCGGTCCAGCTCTTTCAAGTAGGAGTAGACCAGGGCGACAGCCGATGTACCGTCGACATCGTAGTCGCCGTAGACCATGATGCGTTGTTGATGTTTTATGGCTTCGTTTATGCGGTCGATTGCGGCGCGCATGCCTTTCATGAGGAAGGGGTCGTGAATCTGGTCCAGACCCGGGCGGAAAAATCGGCGTGCCTCCTCGAAGGTGGTAACACCGCGCTCTACAAGCAGGGTGGCGATGATTCGGTCAACGCCAATCGAAGCAGCAAGTTTTTCAACAGTCTCTAAATCATAGTCTTCTCTTGTAATCCAACGTTTTTCTTTCATATTTTTCTGGCTGTAAAGTTACGACTTTTTTCCAGATTGTACGAAAAAAAATATCAACCCGGGGTTGGATGGGTGCTTGTTAAGGCTGGTTGATAGTTGGTTACGTGTGTAAAAAATATTCTCTTGCGTGTTTAAGCCGGCGCTATTTGGGATTGCGGGCAGAGCGCTGGCGTGGACGCGACAGTGCAATGGCGGTTTCGGCAGCGAGTGCCACGAGTGCCAGGACAATACACAATCGCCACAGCTGGTGCCCACCGTCGCGACGGCGCAGAGCCTCGGCCATGTCGGCCGACCCATCGACGAGCGAGACACCCTGCCGCTCCTCGACGGCCTCTTCCAGGTCGCTACGGCTGTAGCATTCCAGTCGCGACTCGAGGCGTGAATAGTTGAATGCCAGGTGTTCGGACCCCAGGGAGTAGAAGCCGGCGTGCGGTATGTCATCGTGTACCACGAGGGTCTGCCGGCTGCCCTGCCTCCGGAGGTCGGGGATACAGTCGTAGCCGTCGCCATCGGTCATGTGCGGCGGGGGGAGGTCGGGGTTGTAGTTTCCGTGCAGCGCTATGGGGCTGTCATTCCCGATGGTGTGTGCCGGCGGCGGCAGCGGGCGGCTGTAGAGGGCCATGTTGTAGACCGTAGGCACGAAGAGGGCCTGCGACATGAAGTCGGTGTAGCGCTCGTCGAGCGGGGTGTAGAACATGTACACGCGGCCGCGGCCGGCCGGGCTGACGGTGAGCAGGTCGTCGCCGTCGGCTAGGCGGATGATGGACTGTGAGGAGCTGTGTGCGGCGAGCTGCAGGTAGTGCCCTTCGGTGGAGGGGAGCTCCATGTCGCGGGAGGTTCCGTCGAAGACGTTGCGGAAGAGGCTATTGTCCAATTCCGCAGTTGTGGCTCGCATCTTGCGCTGCGCCCATTGGCCGTACATCGTAGTCTCGAGTGAGGCGAGGAGGCTGTTCAGGGATACCAAGTCCGGATTTCCGTCGGGTGAGGGCGGTGCTACCAAGAGGGTGCCGCCGTCGCGGACCCACTCGACGATTCGCGACGCCACGCCCGACGCCAGCGAGCTCATACCGGAGAGAACCAGGAAGTGGCATCCGTCGGTCTGCGGCAGCTCGGTGGTGGAGAGCAGCGCCACCGCCGTGTCGCCGTCGAACAGGCGTCGCAGGTATTCGTTGCGATGTCCGGCGTGCAACTCCACGGCGCGTATGGGGTCGCCCACGTGGAAGCTGAGGTAGTAGTTGTTGTCGAAGGTGACGGGGTAGTCCTCAACGCAGACGGTGATGTCGAACCAGCCGGTGTCGTCGAGGGTGAAACGCATCTCCGCCTTGGCGCTGGATGCGGCCGGTATGTCCACTGTGGCTACGGCACGTTCGCGGCCAGAAACCAGCAGTCGCAGAGGCACTTTCTCCATGTCGGTGGGTCCGTCATTGCGCAGCGTCACCTCGGCCACGGCCCTGCTGCCTGTGAAGTAGGCCGGTGCGTCGAGGAGAACGGTGTCCACAAATATGTTATCGGCCGCGGCGACGCCGAGTGGAACGAGAGTCATGTCGACGGTGCTGTCAGGCAGTATGGCATCGAGGTCGGAGACGCTCTTTTGAAAGTCGCTAATGATGTATGCATGCTGCGCTTTTGCGCCGCTCTGTTTCAGGAAGGTGCGTTGCATGCCGACCACCTGGCTCAGTCGAGGAGCGGCAGGGGAGGGCTGGAGTTGCGCCACCTCGTCGAGCAGCTCGTCGCGGCTGAGCCAGCGCGCCTGAGCAGCGTCTAGTTCCGATGTAACCAGTTGGAAGCGTGTGTCTATGCTGTAGGCACCGGCAATATGTTCGGCCTTGAGCACGGCCTCTGTCATCAAGTCCGTGTCAGAGGCGAGGCTCTGCATGCTGAATGAGTTGTCTACGTATATGCTTACGGCGGCTCCGTCAAGGGAGCGCTCTGATTTTCCGAACGATGGTCGGGCGAAGGCGAGCACGATGAACACTATGGCCGCTATTCTTGCGGCCAGCAGCAGCCGCTGGCGCAGGCGACTATGTCGTTGCGTTTCCTGTTGTAGGACTGACAGGCGGTCCACGTTGCTGAAATATACTTTTCGGTAGCGGCGGAAGTTGAAAAGATGTACTGCCAGGGGTAGAGCAACCCCAGAGAGGCCCCAGAGAAGGGCCGGAGCGCCAAAGGTCAGCATGCGTCGCCTCCTTTCACGTGCTTCAAGGCATAGCGGCAGACGTCGGCCAGGCCGCAGCTTACGCACTGTGGGTTACGGGCTGTACACACATACCGTCCGTGCAGCAGGAGCCAGTGGTGGGCTTGCGAGAGCAGGTGGTGGGGCAGGTGGCGCACCAGCTCCTGCTCGGTCTGCAGGGGCGTCTTGCACGACGGCGGTACCAGCCCTATGCGAGCCGCCACGCGGAAGACATGGGTGTCCACGGGCATGGCCTGTTGACCAAAAGCCACGGCGGCCATTACGTTGGCGGTCTTGCGGCCTACGCCGGGGAGGCGTTGTAGCTCGTCGATATCGGTCGGGATCTTGCCACCGTATTCTTCGGTCACCATGCGGGCCAGCGCGGCAAGGTGGCGGCTTTTGCTGTTTGGGTACGACACCGAGTGTATGTATTCCAGTATCTGCCCCTCAGTGGCTTGTGCCATGCTTTCGGCATCGTGGTAGGCGGCGAAGAGGGCCGGCGTCACCATGTTCACCCGCTTGTCGGTACATTGTGCCGACAGGACCACCGCCACCAGCAGTTGGAAGGGTGTGCCGTAGTGCAACTCGGTTCCCGCTGTGGGCATCGTGGCCTGGAAGTGGGCAACCACACGATTGTAAAGGTCTGCTTTCTTCATTTCACCAGTTCTAAGGCCGTCAGGACGGGATAGTGGTCCGAGAGGTCGCTCTTGATGCGTTTGTAGCTCAGCGTGCGGAAGCCGTCGCCGTGGAGGACCATGTCTATGCGATATTTCGGGAAGCCCCCGTTGTAGGTTGTCGCAAAACCGAAACCCTGTTCGCAATAGGTGTCGCGCAGGGTGGAAGTAAGTTGGCTGTATAGCCAGGACGATGGTATGTCGTTCAGGTCGCCGGCCACCACCAATGGCAGTGTGCTCTCCGTGACCACTGATTTCAGATGCTCCTCCCATTCCGTCTGGTGGCTCGCAATGGTCTGCTTTACCTTGGCTAGCGTGCGATGCGAGGTGCTGTCCACGTCGCCGTGCCTCATCCTTTCTATCTCGCGTCGATCTGCGTCGTCGAAGCGGTAACTCTCCATGTGCAGACAGCACACTCTGAATCGCTCTCCACCAGGGTGCATGATGTCTACCAACAGTTTCTCGCTGTCGATGCGGTTGACGTATGTTATGGGCATCCGGGAGAAGACTACAGTGCCGTACGGCAGTCCCGTTTTCGAGGTGTTGACACCATAGTAGTGGTTGTATCCCATCAGGGTGAGGCTGTCGGTCAGGGCGAGTGTTTTGGGTTGGCCGTATTCTTGCAGACAGAGCACATCTGGTGTCCCGGCATGTCTCACCAGCTTTAGAAACTCGGCTGCGTTACTATCCGACGGTGTCGCTGTCTCGCCACCTCCGCGGAAAAGGTGCACATTGTATGTCATCACCGTCACCATATGCGGGTGTGCGTCGCGGTCTGGCACTTTCGATGTGCCGCCCACCTGGAAGTACAGCCCCACGAAGCTCCATCTTGCCGCGATGGCGACCACACTGATTAGAAACTGCCATCGTCCGGCAGCAAGCCAGATGAGGACCAGCAGCAGGTTCAGCGCTAGCATCGGCAGGTAGGCAAAAGCCAACAAGTTGAGAAGCATGCCGCGCGACGGGGCCGTGGTGCCTGCCAGCGTCGTTAGAACTAGCCCTATCGCGGCAAGCACGTTGAATATCATTAGTATAGTGCGCAGTATCTTCATGTCGTAAGCGGTGCAAATTTACACATTTTTCGCGAACTGTCCGTCTTTGTCCGAAAAAATATGTAATTTTGCAGCCTCTTATGGACAAAAGAAGACATTATGCCCTTGTGGGCCGCAGTCTGGGCCACTCGTGGTCGCAACGCTGGTTCGAGGCCATGTTCCTCCGCCAGGGGTTGTCGGATTGCTCCTACAGCCTGTGCGAGATGCCTTCGCTCGACGGGTTGCGACGTTGGGTGGCGGACGGGCACATCTGCGGTTTCAACGTCACTGTGCCCTACAAGGTCGCCATCCTTCCGCTGCTCGACGCCATGAGCGACGACGCTCGAGCCATCGGCGCCGTCAACTGCGTCTGCGTGACCTCCGGCGACCGACTCGTTGGACACAATACCGACTGGCGTGCCTTCTCCGAAAGCCTCCTGTCCTGCGGAACCCCTCTCCCTTCCACGGCCCTCGTCCTTGGCAGCGGCGGTGCAGCCCGTGCCGTTGCCTATGCCCTCGGCCGGCTCGGCGTCGAGAGTTGCTTTGTGAGCCGCACGCCCGGCTCTTGCCCCGTCCCCGATGCAATAAGCTACGACGATGCCCGCCGCCGTGCCGCCGCCGCTCCATCACTTCTGTTCGTCAACGCCACCCCCGTCGGCATGTGGCCCGACGTCGACGCATCGCCCTGGCCATGGCCCGACGATTTCTCCTCCCGCTGGACCGTCTACGACCTCACCTACAACCCCTCGCCGACGCTCCTCATGCGCCATGCCGCAGCCCGTGGAGCCACCGTCCACGACGGACTCGACATGCTCCACCGCCAAGCCGCTCTCGGGTGGCAGCTGTGGCAAAACCCCTCCGCAGCCGCTCTCTAAGAGGCCTCCTTGGCTGTTAATCCCATGAAAACGTGTAGCCATTAGTCCCCACAGGGGACGCACATAAGTCTGATTCTCAGAACCGCCCCGATGCTCCGCCGCCGCCGAACGAGCCGCCGCCGAAGCCGCCCCACGACGAACCGCCGAAGCTGCCGCCGCCCCAGCCGCCGAAGCCGCCGCGTGGTGAGCCGCCAAGGTACGTCCCGCCTCCGCCACCGCGGAACTGGTCCGGGTGCTTCTTGGCGTATCGTACCACGCACACTACTATGAGCACCATGATCGCGACCAATACGCCAAGCGCAATCAACCCCTTGCGCCGTTCGTCGGCACGGTACTGCGCATAGCTGTATTCGCCCGCCATCACGGGCAGTATCACATCCAGCGCCTGCTTTATGGCGCGCTCGTAGTCGCCATCCGACAGGGCCGGAATCATCTCGTCGTCAATAATATGCTTGCAGAACACATCCGGCAGCACCCCCTCGACACCGTAGCCCGTGGCTATGGCCACGGCTCCCCAGTTCTCCTCGGCGGTCTTGCTCTTGATGAGTATCACCACCCCGTTGTCGAACTCCTTCTGCCCGACACCCCACGCCTGCCCTATCCTCTGGGCCGTAACGCTCTCATCGTCACCGTATAAGGTGGGCGTGATAATCACAACTACCTGATTTGAAGTCGAATCGCTGAAGCCCCTCAACCCCCTCTCTAGGGCCTCTCTGGGGGTACTCTCCAGCACCCCTGAGTAGTCGTTCACCATGCGGTCGGTCCTCTCCGGCACCCACTGGGCCCGTGCCGGCACCGCCGCCAGGCATATCAAACCCGCGGCCAACAGGCTGAGAATATGTGCTCTGTATCTTTTCATACTGTTTCGTGCGGCAGCGTCCCCCCTGCCGCTCTTCGGGTGGTCTTAGAAGTCAAACTCCACCTTCACCGGCTCCGCGGCCTCGGCCGGGGCGGTGAAGTAGCCTTTCTTCTCGAAGCCGCAGATGCCGGCCACTATGCTCGCCGGGAAGCGGCGCAGCATCGTGTTGTAGCCCTGCACGGCCTCGTTGAACCTGCCGCGCTCCACCGTGATGCGGTTTTCCGTCCCCTCCAGCTGGGTCTGAAGGTCGCGGAAGCCCTGCGTCGCCGTCAGCTCCGGATAGCGCTCCACCGTGACCTTGATCGTGTTGGCCACCGCTTTCGACAGGCGGTCCTGCGCCTGCTGGTACGCTTTCACCTGCTCCTCGCTCAGCGTGCTGGGGTCCACGCTCGTCTGCTCCACGCCGGCTCGCGCGTTGGTCACCTCCGTCAGCACCGACCGCTCGTAGTCAGCCGCACCCTGCACCGTGGCCACAAGCTGCGGCACAAGGTCCATCCTGCGTTTGTACACGTTCTCAACCTGCGCCCAGGCCTGCTGCACATTCTCGTCGGCCGTCACAAGCTTGTTGTTGACGCCGATTCCCCACAACAGTGCAATGGCCACCGCGGCCACCACAACGACAATAGTAACAGTGTTTTTCTTCATATCGCTTCTTGTTTTTCGATTTGCAAATATACAAAAATTCTCTAAATCCAAGCCCGATTTGCAAAAAAATATCGCCGCCAGCCTCCCCCGCCCGTCACCCCTCTCCCCACACTCCAACTTTCATAACAAACGTTAAAAACCCCGTTTTCTGTAAAAAAGTTTTGCCACAATCGCAGAAAGTCGTATCTTTGCACCCGGAAACGACAACAAAATAAACGGTATAAACAAAGATAACACATTATGTATCTGACAAAAGAAAAGAAAGAAGAAATCTTCGCACAGTATGGCAAATCGGTAAAGGACACCGGCAGCGCCGAAGGCCAGATCGCCCTCTTCACCTATCGCATCCAGCACCTCACCGAGCTCATGCGCGAGCATAAGAAAGACCAGGTCAGCGAGCGCGCCCTCGTCGGCCTCGTCGGCAAGCGCCGCAAGATGCTCGACTACCTGAAAGAGACTGACATCGAACGCTATCGTGCCATCGTCAAGAAACTCGGCCTGCGTAAATAAGAGAAAGAATAGTTTTTCATATTTATTTGGTTATGGTTGGGATTGCCCGGAGTTCTCCGGGCAGTCCTTTTTTTAGTCTATCCCCCTGAAAACCACCCTAATCCCTCACAACACCCCTCCCTCCCGCCACCCCTCGGATTCTCAACCCCTTCCACCCACCCCCTCTACCCCCTCTCTACCCCCTCTCCGCCCCCCCCCAAAAAAAAAATAATTTTCAATTCTCAATTTTCAATTTTCAATTTTTCCCCCCCCCCATAATTTCAATTTTCAATTTTCACCTTTCAATTTTCAACTTCTTTCTCTCTATATCGTAAAAAATATGTATATTTGCACTTTGACCCCTTTGACAATCAAACGATACAATATAATGGAAGACAACAAGTTGTTCGGCGAATTTCCGCCAGTACCCACCGAGAAATGGGAAGAAGTGATAAACAAAGACCTCAAAGGTGCCGACTACGAGAAGAAACTCGTGTGGCGCACCGTCGAGGGTTTCAAGGTGCGCCCCTACTACCGTGCCGAGAACCTCGAAGGGCTCGACTATCTGGACTCTAACCCCGGCCAGAAACCCTTCGTCCGCGGCTATCACACCGCCGACAACGTATGGGACGTCCGTCAGGACATCCTCGTCCCCGACCTCGCCGAGGCCAACCGCATCGCACTCGACGCCGTCGAGCGCGGCGCCACCTCCCTCGGCCTCTGCGCCAAGAACGTCACCTCTGTTGACGACCTCGCCGTCCTCCTCCACGGCATCTACATCAACGCCGTCAGTATCAACTTTATGTGCTCCGACGACTACCTCTCCCTCCTCAAACTCTACGTCGACTACGCCCGCCGCCAGGGCTTCGACCCCAAGCAGCTGCGCGGCTCCGCCGACTTCGACATGTTCCGCTACGCACTCAACAACGGCCGCTTCCATCGCGGCGAAGACGGCGACCTCGCCATGGCCAAACAGCTCGTCGAGTGGGCCCACACCGAGCTCCCCCTCTTCCGCGTCCTCACCGTCAACGCACAGCAGCTCCACAACGCCGGCAGCAACATCGTCCAGGAACTCGGCTTCGGCCTCGCCGCCGCCAACGAACTCATCTCCCGTCTCTCCGACCTCGGCGCCAAGCCCGAACTCGTGGCCTCCTCCATCGTCTTCAACGTCGGCGTCGGAAGCACCTACTTCATGGAAATCGCCAAAATCCGCGCCGCACGACTCCTCTGGAGCACCATCGTCGAGCAGTACAAACCCGCCTCCGACAAACCCTACCACCTCTTCATCGGCGCCACCACATCACGCTGGAACCAGTCTGTCTACGACCCCTACGTCAACATGCTGCGTTCCACCACCGAGGCCATGTCCAGCGCTGTCGCCGGCGCCGACAGCATCTCCGTCCTCCCCTTCGACACCGCCTACAAGCAGGCCGACGACTTCGGCTACCGCATAGCCCGCAACCAGCAGCTCCTCCTCAAAGAAGAGTCCTACCTCGACAAAATCGTCGACCCCGCCGCCGGCAGCTACTACATCGAGAACCTCACCGACCAGATCGGCCGCGGCGCTTGGGAGCACTTCCTCAAAGTCGAATCAGCCGGCGGCATGTGCAGCGCACTCCGCGCCGGCCTCGTCCAGGACGAAGTCGAAGCCACCGCACGCCAGCGCGACAACGACATCGCCACCCGTCGCACCACCATCCTCGGCACCAACCAGTACCCCAACCTCCTCGAGACCATGGGCGACAAAATCCAGTCCGACAAGCCCGACAAGTCCGATAAGTCCGACAAGCCCGACAAGTCCGATAAGTCTGACAAGTCCGACCCCGCCGACATCCGCACCCTCCGCCCCTACCGCGGCGCCCAGCCCTTCGAGGCCCTCCGCATGCAGACCGAGCGCGCCGCCCGTCGCCCCCGCGTCTTCCTCCTCACCTACGGCAACCTCGCCATGCGCAAGGCACGCTCCGGCTTCGCCACCAACTTCTTCGGCGTCGCCGGCTACGAAATCGTCGACAACCCCGGCTTCGCCACCCCCGAAGAAGGCGCCAAAGCCGCTCTCCAGAGCGGCGCCGACATCGTCGTCCTCTGCTCCAGCGACGACGAATACGCCGAGCTCACCAAGCCCGCCTGCGACATCCTCAAAGGTCACGTCAAGAGCATCGTCCTCGCCGGCTTCCCCGCAGACATGGTCGAGACCTACCGCTCCTACGGCGTCGACGAATTCATCCACGTCAAAACCAACGTCCTCGAGGCTCTCACCGCCTTCCAGAAACAGCTCTTGTGAGACGACACACACACCCTATAAAATGACCATTCGAGAGTGCGGGAACAACACCGTTGTTCCGGCACTCTCTCCACTTCGTCGAGGCGAATGAAAATCTACAAAGTTGACAAGTACATTCTCGGAAAGTACATCCAGACTTTCCTCGTGGCTTTGGCTCTCATCATCGTCATCATCATCACCTTCGACGTCAGCGAGAAACTCGACAAATTCATCAGCCACCACGCCACCTTCTGGCAGGTCGTCGTCGACTACTACGGCAACTTCATCCCCGGCTTTGTCAACCTCTACAGCCCTCTCTTCATCTTCATCGCCGTCCTCTTCTTCACCTCCAAGATGGCCGGCAACAGCGAAGTCATCGCCATCCTCAGCTCCGGCATCAGCTACCACCGCATGCTCCGCCCCTACCTCTTCGGCTCCCTCATCGTCGCTCTCACCGTCCTCCTCCTCGGCAACTTCGTCATCCCCGTCTCCAACCGCCACCTCATCGAATTCGAAGAACAGTACGTAAAGACCAAAGCCACAAGCTACTACCGCAACATCCACTTCCAGGCCGACCCCGGCGTCCAGGTCTACGCCGAAAGCTACGACGTCCGCACTCGCCGCGCCGCTCGCTTCCGCCGCGAAGTCATCGACCCCGACGGCCGTCTCCTGCAGCGCGAAACCTGCGACTTCATCCACTACGACACCGCCTCCCACCTCTGGCGCTGCACCAACTACGTCCTCCGCACCGTCGACCACGACGGCTCCGAACACCTCACCTTCGAACCCGACAAGCGCACCTCCTTCGGCGTCGAACCCGACGACCTCGACCTCCTCTCCAAGCGCATCGAGACCATGACCACGCCCACCCTCGTCCGCCACATCCAGCGCGAACGGCTCCGCGGCACCGGCACCGTCAAGGAAGCGCAGATCGAACTCTACCAGCGCCTCCTCAACCCCATCGCCATCGTCGTCATGACATTCATCGGCGTCGCCATCGCCGCACGCAAATCCCGCGGCGGCATCGGCCTCCACCTCGCCATCGGCATCACCCTCGCCTTCGCCTTCATCGTCTTCATGAAGATCACCACCGTCTTCGCCACCGGCGGCAACCTGCCACCCGTCGTCGCCGTCCTACTCCCTCAGTTCACCTTCGGCCTCGCCGCCCTCTACCTCATCCACAAAGCACCCAAATAAACCACCACCCAAATGACAATACAAGAAACCGAACAACAGATCATCTCCGAGTTCGCCGTCTTCGACGAGTGGCTCGACCGCTACGCATACCTCATCGACCTCGGACGCGACTGCCCCGCCATCGACGAGCGCGACAAAAACGACTCCAACCTCATCCGCGGTTGCCAGAGCCGCGTCTGGCTCAGCTGCCAGTGCCGCGACGGACGACTCTACTTCCGCGCCGACAGCGACGCCGTCATTACGCGCGGCATCGTCGCACTCCTCATCCGCGCCTTCGACGGACACACACCTCAGGAAATCCTCGACGCCGACCTCGCCTTCATCGACGCCATCGGCCTCCGCGAACACCTCTCCCCAACACGCTCCAACGGCCTCACCGCCATGGTCAAACAAATGAAAATGTACGCCCTCGCCTTCTCCATGAAAAATAACCCCCAAAAACTTACCACTTAACTCATAACTCATAACCCATAACCCATAACCCATAACCCTTAACTCATAACCCTTAACTCATAACCCTTAACTCATAACCCTTAACTCATAACTCATAACTCATAACCCTTAACTCTTAACTCATAACTCATAACTCATAACCCTTAACCCTTAACCCTTAACTCTTAACTCTTAACTCTTAACTCTTAACCCTTAACCCTTAACTCTTAACCCTTAACTCTTAACCCTTAACTCTTAACTCTTAACTCTTAACCCTTAACTCTTAACCCTTAACCCTCCCCATGTCCCCCACCAAAGAAACCATCCACTCCGCCGTCGTCAACTGCCTCCGCAACATCTACGACCCCGAGATCCCCGTCAACATCTACGACCTCGGGCTGATATACAACGTCGACGTCGACGACGACCTCAACGTCAAGATCCTCATGACCATGACGGCCCCCGACTGCCCCGAAGCCGAGTACATGTTCCAGGAAGTCCGCCAGATGGTCAGCTACATCAGCGGCGTCAAAAACGTCGACGTCGAACTCACCTTCGACCCACCCTGGTCCATGGACATGATCCCCGACAACATCAAAGCCGAATTAGGCTTCCTCTAACCCCCCCCCAAAAAAAGAAACATACCACTTAACGTTTAACACTTAACACTTAACACTTTCCACTTACCACTTTCCGTTTTCCACTTTCCACTTTCCACTCACCATGCCCCTCCCCCCCACCGGCCAATCCCTCGACCGCCTCGCCTGGCGCCGCCTCCGCCGCAACCCGCTGGCCGTGGCGAGCATGGCCGTCATCACACTCTTCGCACTCGTCGCGCTCCTCGGCTACCTCGTCACACCCGACCGCACACCCTACTGCAACCAGCAGTACCCCGAACTCGCCACCCGCAAACCCGGCTCCCGCGCCACCATGCTCTGCCTTGCCGACAGCAGCCGCGCTGCCGCCGCGCACCGCACCTCCTGGTTCTCACGCATGCTCCATGGCCAGCCCCTCCCTTATACCGTCGTCCCCGTCGCCGACTATCGCCTCTCCGCCGACAGCCTCTTCGCCACCCCCCTCGCCGGACAGCCCCTCGCCCTTCCGCGCTCCGCCGTCGCCGACATCCAGCACCGCACCTTCCTCCTCGGCACCGACGCCTACGGCCGCGACGTCCTCAGCATGCTCATGATAGGCTCCCGCGTCAGCCTCTCCGTCGGCTTCATCGCCATCCTCATCGCCCTCCTCATCGGCATCAGCCTCGGCGCCCTCGCCGCCTACCGCGGCGGCTGGGTCGACAACACCATCCTCTGGCTCATCAACGTCGTCTGGTCCATCCCCACCGTCCTCCTCGTCATCGCCATCACCTTCGCTCTCGGAAAAGGCTTCTGGCAGATCTTCGTCGCCGTCGGCCTCACCATGTGGGTCGACGTCGCCCGTGTCGTCCGCGGCGAACTCCTCTCCCTCCGCGAAAAGGAATACATCGAGGCCACTCGCGCCCTCGGCTTCGGCACCCTCCGCACCATCGTCCGCCACCTCCTCCCAGGCACCGTCGGCGCCGTCGTCGTCATCGCCGCCTCCAACTTCGCCAGCGCCATCCTCCTCGAAGCCGGCCTCAGCTTCCTCGGCATCGGCGTCCAGCCACCCATGCCCTCCTGGGGCTCCATGGTCAAGGACAACAGCCCCTACCTCCTCCTCGACAGCGCCTACCTCGCACTCCTCCCTGGCGCCGCCATCATGCTCCTCGTCCTCGCCTTCATGATCCTCGCCTCCGCCCTCCGCGACGCCCTCGACACCCGCCGCTAACCCCCCTACCCGCTACCCGCTAACCGCTCCCCGCTAACCGCTCCCCGCTAACCGCTCCCCGCTGCCCGCTGCCCGCTACCCCACATTTGGCTTAACTACTTAACTACTTAACTACTTAACTACTTAACTCCTGTCTCCCCCCCCGCTTCCCTCCCCCGCCCCCGCTCCCCGCTCCCCAAAACATAAAAAACATTAAAAAAAAACTATTTTTTCTCCGTATCTGAAAAAATGTGTACTTTTGCACCCGATTTGTGAGCAAAATATTAACCCAAAAACAATAAACAACGATGAAAAACATTTTCAAATTCATGGGCATTGCCCTGATGGCCACCAGCCTTATGGTTGCTTGCACCAAGGATGAACCCGCCGACACCAACACCGACGACACCACCTCCACCGACATCCAGGATCCCCAGGATGATCCCCAGCCCCAAGGTCCTGCCAACATTTTCACCTTGACGTGGAATGGCGAGTCCAAAGCGATGGCCTTCAAGGTTGCACAAAAAATGAACAACCAGCTCTATGGCTTCATGGCCTACGAGAACTCCACGAATGGTCAGCCTGATGGTTTTGCCATGAAGATGTACTTTATGTATCAGGCTTCCACCGGTAAAATCTACAGCGTCAACGAAGGTCTGCAGCTTACTCTCAGTGATGGTACTAAATGCTGGAGCGGCGATTATTTCCCCAGCGATGTGTTCGAACAGGGTGGCTATAATGATACCAACTCTGTGACTGGCAGTGCTGAGGTGCGCGGCGACTACCGTTTCCTCGGTTTCCTCAGCGTTGACGAGAACACTGGTATTGGTGGTGTCTATGGCGCTTTCGATGCTACCCAGAACCGCCTCACCTGCACTCTTAACATGAGATACTACAGCTATGCTGCTTGGCTGACTCTCTATGATGCTATCGATCCCGAAGACGCTGACTTCGACACTAAGGTCGACAACCTGAAATATCAGGTCACTGACACCAAGGACCTCGTCGTGAGCTGGGAGGACTTCGAGTTCGTGCAGGCTCAGTAATATCAAAAAAATATATATATTATAAAACTATGAAAAAGACAATGAAACTGGTCGCCCTCGCCGTTGTGGCTTCGCTGACCGTCGTGGCCTGCAACAACAACAAGGCCGCTGAAGAAACTGTTGATTCCACCGCCATCGAGCAGGTCGCCGAAGAGGTGGCCACCGAGGCTGAGGCCGTCGCCGACACCGTCGTCGCCGTCGCCGAAGAGACCGCCAAAGAGGCTGTGAAGACCACCGCCAACACTGCCAAGAAGGCCGTCAAGAAGGCTGCTAAGAATGAGGTGAAAGAGGTTGAGAAAGTCTCTTCCGTCTCCACCGCCACTCCTAACGCCAACGCTCAGAAGACCGACAAACCCAAGATCACGCTCTAAACTCTTGAGCCTGAACTTCGGTTACAGACAAAGCCCCAGACCCGTGAGGGTGTGGGGCTTTCTAATACGGAATGCTTCTATAAATAACCCCGTAGGGGTTTCATATTAATCCATTCTTTAGATAAAAACCCGTCAAACCCGCCAAACAATGAAACGAACACTCCTTGCTCTCGCCCTCCTCGCCCTCGCCGCCTGCTCCTCCGCCCCTCGTCTCGACGCCGCCGAGGAAGCCGAAGTCCGTGCCGCCGCCCAGGGCTACCTCGACGCCATGGGCAACTACCGCATCTCCGACGCCGCCCCCTTCGCCACCCGACAGACACGCGACGTCACCATCCCCGTCATGAACTACGTCCTGGCTCACTCCGACACCGCCTATGTCAACAGCAACCGCCCCGCCGAGATCACCATCCTCTCCGTCCGCCGCGTCGACGACACCACCTCCCGTGCCTTCTACCACAAGCACACACCCATCAAAGATGTCGACGACAGCGTCACCCTCCACCTCGAAGAAGGCCACTGGCTCGTCGACGTCCGCCTCGGCTTCCTCCCCCCCCCCCCCCCCCCCCCCCCCCCCCCCCCCCCCCCCCCCCCCCCCCC
>CAMVAA010000006.1 GCA_947165345.1 uncultured Bacteroidales bacterium | reverse complement strand
ATAGGGCGAGTTTGGGAATTGAAAATTGAAAATTGAAAATTGAAAATTGGGGTAGGGGGAGTTTGCCATTGCCCAAGGAGGGGGTAGAGGGAATTTACAATTGACAATTGAAAATTGAAAATTGGGGTGGAGAGAGGGTAGAGAGGGGGTAGAGGGGACCCAGAGGGGACCCAGAGGGGACCCAGAGGGGGTGGGATGTAACATTTCGGTGTTTTGAGCGTCTATATTGTTGACAGATGGGATACGTCTGATTCGGCGGGGGTGATTTTTTAGTTACGATTGTAAAAAAAGGCGTATATTTGCAGATTGAAGTTGTCATCGGCTCCATGTGCAACGACAAGAAATACAGGCTACTGTTGACGCTGCTCGTCATGATGTGCTGTCCGGTCGCAGGACGCGGCCAGACGACGGGTAGTCCGTGTCCGGAACTGCTGATAGAGCAGAAGTACGACCACGTGCCGCTGCGGACGTACAGGGCTCACGGGTGGGACACGGCCGTCACATGCCAGCACAGGAGCCTGACGCTCAGCACGGAGCCTTACATGCCGGTGACCTTCTTCGACGGGACGTATATCGTGGAGGAGATACCCTATGCTCCTGCCGACCCGACCTTTGCGCAGGGCACGCGGATGCCCGTTGGGACCGACGACGACTTTGCGCTGCAGGCGACGCCGATACCGTTCAACTTCTTCTTTTTCGGCATCAGGAAGAGCAGTTTCCGGCTGGGAGCCAACGGGATGATTACCTTCGCCACCGACCAGTTCGGCGGAGGGTACGGCTGCCCGTGGAAGTACGGGGCGCCGCTGCCGTGGCCCGACGGGACGAGCGGTGCGCCCACGATGCCGGAGGGCGCCAACGGGAGTGTGCCGCTGGCGCGGATGCGGGACGCGATATACGGCATCTACGAGGACACGCACCCGCTGGGGTCATACCTCAGCGGGCACCAGGGCATCTACTACGGTATCCAGGGCGAGCGGCCCTGCCGTAAGATTATCTGCTCGTGGAACGGGATACCGACCTACAAGGGGAGCCAGAACCTGGACAACAGGTGCACATACCAGATAGTGTGCTACGAGGGGTCGAACATAGTGGAGGTGCATGTGAAGCGGAGGGGGGTGAACCCGGACTGGCAGAACGGGGTGGGCATCATAGGGCTACAGAACGCCACCGGCCTGCCGCAGGAGCCCGACAGCCTCGACAACAGGGCCCCGAACCACGAGGTGGTGGCGGGGTCGCCGGCATATTTCTGTCCGGACGGCAAGAACCTCTTCAGCACGGCGCTCGACTCGGTGGCCTACCGGTTTGTGCCGAGCGGGAGGTCGGTGAGCACGTGCCAGTGGTACCGGCTTGGCGACGATGGCAGTGCCGTGCAGCTCGGCACGATGCAGGGCGACAGCAACGGCTACGTCATACCGGCCAACACCTATGCGGAGCACCCGACGCTGACGCAGGCCATAGTGAAGCCGACACGGCCGAGCCGCTACGTGGCCACCCTTATATTCCAGACCGCCGACGACACGACCTATGTCCTGTCCGACACCATCCACATAGGGATAGACACGACGTCGGACTTCAGGCTGGAGGGGCGGTGCGGCGACCGGACCACGGTGGGCGAGGAGCGGACGATGGATGTCTGCCGTGGGAGCGACGCCGAGGTCAGGATACGGTACGAAGACCCGCTGGTGGCCGACAGCATCAGCTGGAAGGTGCGGCGGATGGAGGGGGGCGTTGCCCTGCCACTGGCCGACAGTCTCTACGCCATAGGCGAGGAGGGGCACGTCCTGCGGCCGACATTGGAGCCGTTAGAGGCTTACGAAGCGAGGATAGACACCCTGATAATCGAGGCCAAGGTCTACTTTGCCAACGGCTGCCATAGCAGGGACACCTTCGCGCTGCGGATGGTGCCGAGCTACGACAGGGTGATGCAGGTAGACATCTGCCGGGGTGACACCTTCACGTGGGCCGCCAACGGGCAGCGCTACCAGGAGAGCACGACGGCGCCGGCGGTGAAGTACAACGCGGTGACTGGGTGCGACAGCACGATACACCTGCATCTGACGGTGCACGATGTGGCGCACACGATGGTGCCGCATACGTCGTGCCAGCCCTATACGTGGGTGGACGGGCGCACCTACAGCGCCAGCAACGACGGGAGCCGGGAGAGGGACACGGTGGTGGTGACGAGCCGCTACGGGTGCGACAGCGTGCTGCACCTAGCCTTCACCTATGCCCCGGTGGAGGCGCGGATAGGGAGTGACAGAGACTATTTCGACTACGACAATACGACAGTCACCCTCCGGGACGAGAGCATAGGGAGCAACGGGCGGCGATGGCTGCTGCCCGACGGACGGATACGGACCGACGCCACGACGGAATACACCATACCCCTCGAGAGCGACAGTGCGGAGGTGAGGCTGGTGGCGTACAGCCCCTACGGCTGCAGCGACACGGCCGCACGGACCATCGGCTTCCGGCGGGCGACCCTATGGGTGCCCAACATCTTCACTCCCGACCGGCTTGACGACAACCGGTATTTCGGACCGGTGGGCAAGGGAGTGACGCAGCTGGAGATGTACGTCTACAACCGGCTGGGGCAGATGGTGTACGGCGGCCGAGGGGCCGAGAGCCGCTGGGACGGGCGCGACCTCGAGGGGCGGCTCTGCGAGCAGGGGGTGTACGTGTACGTGATACGGTACGCCGACATCACGGAACCGAGGAAAACCAAGACCAAGAAGGGGACAGTAACCCTGATACGATAACGAAGAATAAACAAAACACAAGAGAGTATGATACAGAAAAGTCTTTTACGAAGGATGGCGGCCGCCCTGCTTGCGCTGGCGCCGGTGGCCGCTGCGGCGCAGAGTCCCTACAACGACTCGGCGGCGAGCCCGTGCCCCGAGGCCCTGATTGAGCAGAAGTACGACCACGTGGGGACGGCGCGCTACGTAGCCCAGGGATGGGACACGGTGACGTCGTGCGACGTGAGCCAGATACACCTGACGGCGCACCCGTACATACCGGTGCAGATGTTCAACGGGACATACTTAGTGGAGCGAGTGCCGTACAACCCGCCCGACCCTTCGTACTGGTTAGACCCCAGTCAGGAGGGCTTTTCGTCGTCGGTCCGTGTACACGTGCCTGCATCCACCGACGACGCATGGATGAGCAGAGTCCAAATACCAAATGACCTTCACTTCTACTTTTTCGGCATCAGAAAGCAAAGTTTCGTACCCTCTACGAACGGCATTATGTCCTTCGCAAGTGGGAATATTTCGGGCTTCTGCCACTTTAATACCACCCCACCAATACCTTGGCCCTCATCACCAGCATCTTCTGCCATAAATCCCATGGACGAAGAAACCTCATGGTATCGCGATGCTATATACGGCATCTACCAAGACACCGACCCAGGTGGTGGGTCAGTCACCGGAAATCAGGGAGTGTGGTATGGTATAATAGGCGAAGCGCCCTGCCGCAAGCTGATACTGTCGAACAATGAAATGCCATGGTATGATGAAAGCGCCAACCTAACCAACCGGCAGACCTACCAGATAGTGTGCTACGAAGGGTCAAATATCGTGGAGGTGCATGTCAAACGTCGCCGCAAAAGCAATTATAGTTGCGGCTGGTGCGAATATGCCTTGATAGGCATACAGAACGCCACTGGAAACCCTCAAGTGCAGAACGACGACCACACTGCACCCAACGGAAGCAACGACATCAACGGCAAGCCGGCAGCCTTCTGGCCCGTGCTACCCAACGGCCACAGCGCCAACACTCTAACCAACGAGGCGTTGGACACCATCTCGTTCCGTTTCACACCGCAGGGCTCGCCTACGGCCAGCATGAAATGGTACCGCCTGTTGGACGACGGGGACTCGGCAGAACTCTCCACGACCATCGGGGACCCAGACGGTTACTGCCTTACAGAAAACTATCCAGGCGTCTATCCAACGCTCAACGCGTGGGTGAGGCCGACGGTGCCGACACGGTACATGCTGTCGATACACTACAACTCGGGGTCTAAATACTACTGGCTTCACGACACCATCTTCATAGGCGTAGACACGTCGAAGAGCCTGCGGATAGACGCCATCAGCGGCACGCGGCAGGCCAACGGGTCGCACACCTTCGCGGTGTGCCAGGGGAGCACGACGGAATGCCCGCTGAGGTACACGGAGATACAGACGCCGAGGAACATCAACTGGCGCGTGAAGCGCATATACAACGGAGAGCAACAGGATTTGCCGGCAGCGATGGTGCAGTTCAACGCCGACTCGACGTCGGTCACGCTGCGGCCCGACGACCGCTACGACACGATGCCGGAGAACAAGATAGACACGCTATACCTCTTCTCGTCGGTGCGGTTCACGAGCGGATGCAACAACTACGACAGCCTGTTAGTGCTGGTGTATCCGAACTTCGACATCACGGTGGACACGGGCATCTGCCAGGGCGAGGTGTTCCGGTGGGACGTGGACGGACAGAACTACTACGCGACGACGAGGGAGCCGGCGGTGACGCTGACGTCGACGGCTGGGTGCGACAGCGTCATGCGGCTGAACCTGACGGTGTTCGGTGTAGACCACGTAGTGGACACGGTGACGCGGTGCGAGCCGTACACCTGGCCGCGCAACGGCATCACCTATAACCGGACGAACTCGTCGACCTTTGCCACGGATACGGTCCACGAGCAGAACCAGTACGGCTGCGACAACATACGACACCTGCAGTTCACGCTGCACGCCTTGACGCCGCGCATCAAGAGCGACCTGGACTTCTTCGACTACGACCACCTGAGCGTGAACCTGATGGACATCAGCATCGGCAACGACAGGCGACTGTGGCTGCTGCCCGACGGGCGCAGGGAGGAGAGCCGAGATGTCGTGTACACCTTAGACCCGGAGGCCGACATCGACACCGCGAACATCAACCTGATAGCCTACAGCCCCTACGGGTGTGTGGACACGGCGCTGCTGCAGCTGCCGTTCTTCAAGGAGACCATGTGGCTGCCGAACGCCTTCACACCGTCGGACCCGGACCGCAACAACAAGTTCGGTAGCAGGAGCGTGAACACCAAGGTGCAGGAGATGTACATCTACAACCGGAGGGGCGAGCTGGTGTACCAGTGCGAGGGCGAGGACTGCACGTGGGACGGCCGCCGCAGTGACGGCACGCTGTGCCCGCAGGACGCCTACGTCTACCTGATACGCTACACCGACCGGTTCCAGACCGACAAGATAAGGGTGAAGAAAGGGACGGTCACCCTGATACGATAAAGCCACAACAACAAAGCAAAAGACGATGAAAATAGCAGTAGTGGGAGCGACGGGCCTTGTAGGGCGCGAGATGCTCCGAGTGTTGGACGAACGGGGCTTCGGCACCGAGGAGGTGATAGCCGCGGCGTCGGCGAAGAGCGTGGGGAGCACGCTCGACTTCGCAGGCCGGCAGCTGACGGTGGTCAGCGTGGACGCCGCTATCGCGGCGCGACCCGACTACGCCCTCTTCTCGGCTGGAGCCGAGGTGTCGCGCCAATATGCGCCGCTCTTCGCGGCCGTGGGAACCACGGTGGTGGACAACAGCTCGGCCTGGCGCAAGGACCCTGAGGTGCCGCTGGTGGTGCCGGAGGTCAACATAGGGGCCGTGCGCCCCGAGGACCGCATCATAGCCAACCCCAACTGCTCGACGATACAGATGGTGCTTGCCCTGTCGGCCCTCGAAAGGGAATACGGCCTGCGGCGGCTCGTGATAGCCACCTACCAGAGCATCACCGGGACCGGCATACGCGCCGTGCGGCAGCTCGAGAGCGAGGAGCGTGGCGAGACGCCGTCCGAGCCGGCTTACCCCAACCCCATACACCGCAACCTGTTCCCCCACGGGGGCGACTTCCAGCCGGACGGCTACACAACGGAGGAGCAGAAGCTCATCGACGAGACGCGCAAGATATACGCGGATCCGGAGATAGCCATCACGGCCACGGTGGTGAGGGTGCCGGTGGTGGGCGGACACAGCGAAGCCGTCAACGTGGAGTTGAGGCGAGACTACGACCTGGAGGAGGTGCGGAGGCTGATAGGCTCAACGCCAGGCGTGATACTCTACGACGAGCCGATGCAGAACCGCTACCCGATGCCCATCCTGTCGCACCACCGCGACGAGGTGTGGGTGGGACGTGTACGGCGCGACCCGTCGCAGCCGCGGAGCCTGAACCTCTGGATAGTGGCCGACAACATCCGCAAAGGGGCGGCCACCAACGCCGTGCAGATTATGGAGCACCTCTGCGGCCGAACCAAGTAGACAAGAAACAACAAGATTATCAAGATGAAACGACAGATACTACCCCTCGTGATGGCCGCCCTGCTTGCGGCAGGGTGCACGAGCAACACCATAGTGGACGAGGAACGCACATTCAACGCCGACGTGTGGAACCGCTTCACCCCCGAGGTCTTCGAGGTGGACATAGCCAACGCCGAGGACTACTTCAACATCGACTTCACGGTGAGTGTAGACACGGCGCACTACCGCTACACGAACGTGCCGCTGACGGTCAACCTGTACAGCCCTGACGGAGAACGGCGCATGTTCTACGCGACGATTTACCTGCAGGAGAACGGCCGCTGGCGCGGCGAGGCCGCCGAGGGCGGACGGAGGACGGTGGGGCAACGGATACGCAGCTTCTTCAGCTTCAACAAGAGCGGCCGCTACCGCCTCGAGGTGGGCCAGGCGACGAGCCAGTACGACCTGGAAGGGGTGCACAGCATAGGCGTGTACATCGAGAGGACGAAAGTGGACTACGACATTGATTGACAGCAGCATCAATCCCAACATCGACCGCATAGCACTGCGGCTGAAGACCATACCTGAGAGTCCGGGCGTGTACCAGCACCTGGACGGCGAGGGGAAGGTGATCTATGTAGGCAAGGCGCGCAACCTGCAGCGTCGCGTGTCGAGCTACTTCTCGCACTACGACGACAAGAGTCCGAAGATAAAGATGCTTGTGCGGTCGGTGCGTGACATCCGAGTGACGGTGGTCGCGACGGAGGTCGACGCGCTGCTGCTGGAGAACAGCCTCATCAAGCGCTACCAGCCGCGCTACAACTCGATGCTGAAGGACGACAAGACCTACCCCTACCTGTGCCTCACGGAGGAGCCGTTTCCGCGGCTGCTCTACACCCGACGTCACACGACGAAGGGACAGTACTTCGGACCCTACCCCAACGGGCGCATACTGAGGGAGCTGCAGGACATCATACGACAGCTGTTCCAATACCGGACCTGCGACCACATGGGCAAGCGGCCGTGCATGAAACACCAGATAGGGCTGTGCGGAGCGCCGTGCGCCGGGCTTCAGAGCCGCGAGGACTACATGGCCACCATAGAGGACATACGCCGCATACTGAAAGGGGACTTCGGGGAGATACTGGAGCAGATGAAGGCGCAGATGTACGCCTTGGCGGGCGAGATGCGCTTCGAGGAGGCCGAGGCGGTGAAGAGGAAGCTGAGGCTGCTCGAGGAGTACCAGAGCCGCTCGACGGTGGTGGACACCAACGTGCGGGACGTGGACACGGTGAGCATCATAAGCGACGAGCGCTACGCCTACGTCAACTTCATGCGCATCAAACACGGCGCGATAATATACAGCATCAACCACGAGATAAAGAAGCAGCTCGACGAGAGCGACGCCGAGATACTCTCGACCGTGATACCGGCGCTGCACGAGCAGACGGGGAGCAGCGCCAGCGAGGTGATAGTGCCATTCGAGGTGCCGGAGCTGCCGGCCGACTACCTGCGTCAGACCGCGGAGCCGCGAGGCGACCGCCGGAAGCTGCTCGAGCTGTCGCTGCGCAACGTGGAGAGCTACCAGAAGCAGTGCCGCCACCAGCGCGCGCTGACACAAGGCGACGCGGCGCCGCAAGCGGTGCGGCTGCTGGAGCGGCTGCAGCAGGCGCTGGGGCTGCCGCGGCTGCCGATGGAGATAGAATGCTTCGACAACTCGCACATACAGGGGGCCTACGCTGTGGCCGGGATGGTGCGCTTCACGGGCGGCAAGCCCAACCGGAAGGAATACCGCAAGTTCAATATAAGGGGGGACGTCGAGACTTCAAGACTTCAAGACCTCGAGACGACGAGACTTCGAGACAACGGGGCTGGTGGGCACAGGCTGAACGATGACTATGGCTCGATGGCCGAGGTGGTGGAGCGACGCTACCGACGACTGGCCGAGGAGGGTGGCGCGATGCCCGACCTGCTCATCGTGGACGGCGGCGAAGGGCAGATGCACATGGCCCGCGAGGTTTTAGACCGGCTGAAGATAGAGCTTCCGATAGCGGGCCTGGCGAAAGACGACCGCCACCGCACCAACGAGCTGCTCTGCTTCGCGAAGGCGGCCGACGGGAAGGGTTACGGCACGGAGGTGAGGGTGGTACAGATGAAGCCCACGGACCCGGTCTTCCACCTGCTGGAGCAGATACAGAACGAGGTGCACCGCTTCGCCATCACCTTCCACAAAGACAAACGGTCGAAAGGGACCTTCCGGACTACGCTGACCGACATACCCGGTATCGGGGAGCACACGGCCCACGAGTTGCTGCTACGCTTCGGGTCGGTGAAGCAGATACAGCTGCAGACCCTCGACGACCTGGCGGCGGCCATAGGGCCGGCCAAGGCGAGGTTGGTGTATGAGTATGTAAGGCGGCAGGAGGTTTGATAAACGCTACGGCTTTTTTCTACGAAGTTTTTTTTGTGTGTGGGGGGTCGGCGGGGGCTATTGAGATGAAACCCCTCGGGGTTTTTATGGGAGCTTATTTAACTGGGGTCAGGCCGAGGGAGCGTGCGAGGTCGAGCATCATCTGCCAGGCGGCGTCGCGGGAGTTGGGGATGCGGCCGTCGAGGATGGCGTCCTTGATGGCGTCCTTGATGGTGCCTATCTCGCGGCAGGGGCCGATGCCGAAGGTGTCCATGATGTCCTGACCGCTGACGGGCGGCTGGAAGTTGCGGATGCGGTCGCGCTCCTCGAGTTCGACGAGCTTGCGCTTGACGAGTTCGAAGTTGGCGCGGTGGCGGCGCTGCTTGTCCTCGTTGCGGGTGGTGATGTCGGCGTTGCAGAGGAGCATGAGGTCGTCGATGTCGTCGCCGGCCTCGAAGAGGAGCCGTCGGACGGCGGAGTCGGTCACCTCGTCCTCGGCGAGGACGATGGGACGCATGTGGAGCATGACGAGCTTCTCGACATATTTCATCTCTGGGCCGAGCGGCAGGCGGAGGCGCTGGAAAATGCGCTTCACCATGTGTGCGCCGCGGGCTTCGTGGCCGTGGAAGGTCCAGCCCTGGCGTGGGTCGTAGCGCTTCACGCCGGGTTTGCCCACATCGTGGAGCAGGGCGGCCCAGCGGAGCCAGAGGGAGGTGGAAGGTGAAAGGTGAGGTGTGGAGTCGGTGGTGGGATTTTGCTCTTCGCGGGCTTTCTCGGAGGCGACGAGGTTGTCGAGCACCTGCATGGTGTGGAAGAAGACGTCCTTGTGGCCGCGGCCTTCGACGACTTCGACGCCGTAGAGTGCGGCGACCTCGGGCATGACCTGCTGCATGAGGCCGCTTTTGAGCATCAGCTTGAGGCCGAGAGAGGGATTGGGCGAGAGCATTATCTTGTTCAGCTCGACGGCGATGCGCTCGGCGGAGACGATCTTCAGGCGGGCGGCGTTGCGGGCGATGGCGTCGAAGGTGTCGTCGACGATGCGGAATCCGAGCTGTGCGGCGAAGCGGACGGCGCGCATCATGCGGAGGGGGTCGTCGCTGAAGGTGACGTCGGGGTCGAGAGGAGTGCGAAGGAGACCGTCGCGCAGGTCGCGGATGCCGCCGAAGGGGTCGACGAGTTCGCCGTAGCGACCGGCGTTGAGGCAGACGGCGAGGGCGTTGACCGTGAAGTCGCGACGGCGCTGGTCGTCGTCGAGGGTGCCGTCTTCGACGACGGGCTTGCGGCTGTCGTGGCTGTAGCTCTCGCGGCGAGCGCCGACGAACTCGAGTTCGAGGCCGTCGGGGGTACGGAAGGAGGCGGTGCCGAAATTGCGGAAGACGGAGACCTTGCTGCCGCCGATGGCGTGGTGGGCAGCATGAGCGAGCTCGATGCCTATCGTGGGGCTTTCGCCGGCGGGCGCGTCGACGACGGGGTCGCGGCGGAGGCAGACGAAGTCGATGTCGGTGCAGGGGCGGCCGAGGAAGAAGTCGCGGACGACGCCACCGACGGCATAGGCTTCCAGACCCAGGCGGTCGGCTTCGGCGCCCACGGCACGATAGAGTTCGAGGCCGAGGTCAACCATCAGAATTCGCGTTTTTCGACTATCTGTCCGTCGGCGTCATAGACCTCCCAGGTGCCGGAGCGCTGGCCGGCGGTGTACTGGCCGACATAGTAGGGCACGCCGTTTTCGCGGTAGACACGGTAGGGGCCTTCCTCACGGCCGTCGACGTAGGTGCACTCGCTCTGGATGTTGCCGTTGGAGTGGTAGAAGACCCAGCGGCCATGGCGGCGGCCGTCGACCATCTCGCCCTCGCTGCGCAGCTGCATGGTGCTGTAGTACTGGAGCCAGTGCTGGCGGTTGCCTTTATAGTAGACGACCGTCACGGGGTGGCCGTCGGCGCTCACCTCGGTGACGCGCATGGAGTCGTAGTCGGGCACCACCTCGCGACCGTCGGGGCCGGAGATGGCCCACTGGTGGGAACGCTCGTTGTAGACGGCGGTGACAGAGCCGTCGGCGGCGCTGAACTGCTGCGTCTTGGCGTTGCAGGCCACAGCCACGGCGGCGGCAGCCAGAAGGGTCAGTATCGAATTTGCTTTCATCATACAACACCTAACGCCGCCGGGCGCGGGTTTATTGCACGGCGGGGCATGTTTTTTTTCGGCGGCGGGGCGTCAGGCACCGGCGACGAGACGTGAGCGGCTCAGGATGCGCATGGTGCCGTAGGAGCGGCGGAGGCGTCGGCGCCACTCGTCGGGGCTGACCCATACGACACCGGTGATGCCCTCTTCCTGCTGGGCCAGGCCAAGGGGCTTGACGCCGGCGCAACGTGCTGCGAACCAGGAGGTCTGCTTCAGGTGCCAGCCACCGTAGAGGTTGTAGATGTGGTAGGTTTTCAGCGGAGAGGGACGGGGGCCGGCGAGTTGGACGGGTATGCCCGTCTCCTCGAGGGTTTCGCGGAGGGCGGCCTGGCAGAGTGTTTCGCCGGCCTCGACCTTGCCTTTGGGGAGGTCCCAGCGGCCGTTGCGGCGGATGAGGAGGAGGTTGCCCTCGGGGTCGCTGACGACGCAGCCCGCCGCCCGGACCCAGCGCATACGACCTTTGAGGCGATGGAGGAGGCGTGGAGTGAGGCAGAGGGTGAGACGTCGGAAGGAGAGTTTCATCAGTTTCATAGCAGTTCGAATTTCAAGACCTCGCGGCCGCGGCTGTAGAGGACGAGCGTGTAGGCAGAGAGGAGCATTTCGTCGGCCTTGGCCAGGAGGGCGAGGTAGCGGCTGTCGGCATTCATGGCCGGCTCGGGGCACATCACCTTGCCGCCCGCGAGGGCGCTGACGGACAGAGAGTAGCGGTCGCCGTCGGGGTCGGAGCGGAGCCAGCGCATGCGGCAGTCGGCATAGTAGTCGTTGCACTGAGCGTGGCCTTTGAGGGAGAAGGCGTCGGGTGTGAACTCGAGGGTGACGGGTGCCGCGGAGCGGCTCACGTCGCGTCCGCGGAGTGCGACGAGCTGCCAGACCTGGCCGCGCTCGGGGCGGAGGGCCGGTGCGGAGGCCGACGCCGGGGAGGGCGCCGGGGGACGCGTGGCGCAGCCGCAGACGAGGAGGGCGGCGAACAGGAGGGCCAGGGGGTGGAGGATGGGTTTCATTGGTTGTATAACGGGGGGTGGGGGGATTTATTGTGGGGTTATGGGTTATGGGTTATGGGTTATGGGGTGGTGGGGTTAATGGGGTTAATGGGGTTAATGGGCGGGGGGGGGATGGAATGGTGGGTGGGGGGGGCAGGGGTGGTGTGGGGGGGAGTGAGGGGGGAGCGGGGGGGGGGGGGGGCGGTGTGGGGGTTTTGTTAATTTTTCATTGTGGGGAGGTATAATTCAAAAAAAAGGTGTATCTTTGCAGCGCAAATCAACGTAGAAAAAGATGAAGAAAATAGCACTATTGGTTGTCGCTGTGGCCTTTACGGCCATGGCAGGAGCACAGGTGGTCGTAGGACTGCAGGGTGGCTATCACCAGCAGACGGAGCACAACGACTTCTACCGCATCGACGTGCCCGCCGTGGGCGACATAACGACCTACGACCAGAAGTCGACGACGTGGCTTGGCGGCCTGCAGGTCGGATACCAGATTACGCGCAAGCTCTATGCCGGCGTGGTGGGGCAGTACAGCTCGACGTCGGGCTCGGAGGTTGTGGCGTTGGACCGCGTCTTTGTCGACGAGCGAGCCCACAGCGCCTTCCAGGGCATGTACAAGCAGGTGGAGGACCATACCTTCCGCACCTCGCAGTCGGCGTGGTATGCCGGCGTGCAGGTGAAGTACGAGCTGATGCGCTACGGCAACATGCACTTCAACATACTGCTCCAGGGCACGTACGGACGTCACGGATACACATACAGCAACGAGCTCTACACGAAGAGTGCCGAGTTTTCGAAGACGAACGACGACGGCACGAAATACACCGAGAAAGGTGAGCTTGAGGACTTCGGCTCGGTGGCGGACGGGAACCGCGACGTGACGATAGACGTCAGCCTGCGGCCGACGCTGGTGTACGAGTTCTCGGAGCACCTGAGCGCGGAGCTGAGCCTGGACTTCCTGAGCGTGGGCTATGTGAAGAACACGCGATATGTGGACGCCTACACGAAGATTGACGACGGGAGCGGCAACCTGGTGGCCCTTATCGACCCGCACCAGGAGGAGGTGACCACGCTCTATGCCGGCCTGAACACGCTGATGCAGACCCTCGATTGGGAGAGCCCGATGCTGCGCTTGGGCTTCAACTGGAAATTCTAACGCCAGCCCTCCCCTACCCCACCCCAAAAGGACAAGAGACAGAGAAAAAAGAAGGACCTTAAGAGCCCGGAGGTTCTTAAGGTCCTTAACATAAGCACCAAACACTCATCACAGCGATGTATACCCAGGAACAAGGACTCTATGTGGCCCACTGCGAGGAAGGGCCTCTCTCGATTGTAGGCCGTATGGCCAACCGCCACGGCCTGATAGCCGGTGCCACGGGCACGGGCAAGACGGTCACCCTGCAGGTGATGGCCGAGACGTTCTGCCAGGCCGGGGTGCCCTGCTTCATGGCTGACATGAAAGGGGACCTCAGCGGCATCAGCCAGGTGGGCCAGATGTCGTCGTTCATAGAGAAGCGGAAGGAGGCCTTCGGAGTGCCGAACCCGCAGTTCCAGGCCTGTCCGGTGCGGTTCTACGACGTGTACGGCGAGCAGGGACACCCAATCAGGGCGACGGTGAGCCAGATGGGGCCGCAGCTGCTTTCGCGCCTGCTGGGCCTGAACGAGACGCAGGACGGAGTGCTGAACATAGTGTTCCGCATAGCCGACGAGCGTGGACTGCTGATACTGGACATGAAAGACCTGAGGGCGATGCTGGACTACGTGTCGAAGCACGCGAAGGAGTACACCTCGCAGTACGGCAACATCACGTCGGCGAGCGTGGGGGCCATACAGCGTGCCCTGCTGCAGCTTGAGAACCAGGGGGCGGACCGCTTCTTCGGCGAGCCGTCGTTCGACATCTACGACCTGCTCCAGACCGAGGGCGGGAAGGGGGTGATGAACGTGCTGGCGGCAGACAAGCTGATGCTACAGCCCAAGCTGTACAGCACCTTCCTGCTGTGGCTGCTGAGCGAGCTGTACAGCACCCTGCCGGAGGTGGGCGACCAGGAGCTGCCGCGGCTGGTGTTCTTCTTCGACGAGGCGCACATGCTCTTCGACGACACGTCGAAAGCGCTGGTGGACAAGATAGAACAGGTGATACGCCTCATCCGCTCGAAGGGTGTGGGCATATACTTCGTGACGCAGAGTCCGAGCGACATACCGGACAACATACTGGGTCAGCTGGGCAACAGGGTGCAGCACGCCCTGCGTGCCTTCACGCCGAGGGACCAGAAGGCCGTGCGCACGGCTGCCGAGACCTTCAGGCCCAACCCGGCCTTCAAGACCGAGGACGCGATACAGAACCTCGAGACCGGGGAGGCGCTGGTGAGCCTGCTGGACGAGAAAGGAGCGCCGGGGATAGTGCAGAGAGCCAAGGTGCTGTTCCCGCTGAGCCAGATTGGAGCCATCACGGCGGAGCAGCGCGCCGCCATCATCCGGTCGAGCCGCATCTACGGCAAATACGACACGATGGTGGACCGCGAGAGCGCCTTCGAGCAGCTCGTAAGAGAGAACGAGCAGATGGCGGCGGCGCCCGCGGAGAGCCATCCGCAGCCCGCGGAGGCTCCGGCCGCGCCAGCACCCAAAGCCGAGGCGCCGGCCAAAGCGGAGCCCGCGAAGAAGAAACAGGGCGGCTTCGGCAGCAAGCTGCTCAAGGCGGCGCTGACGGCCGTCACGGCCACGCTGGCCACCGCCGCGGGGACCGCGGTGAGCGACGCCGTGAGCGGCAAAAAGACCAAGAGCAGGACCTCGATGGGACAGAAGATTGTGAAGAACACCACGAGCAGCGTCACGCGGACGCTGACAAGAGATATACTGGGGAACCTGATGAGGTAATTGGGAATTGAAAATTGAGAATTGAAAATTGAAAATTAGGACGCGGCGGAGGGGCGCGTCCTTTCTTTTTTTTTTTTTGGGGGGGGGGGATTATATGGGGTTAATGGGGTTAATGGGTTTAGTGGGGGGGGGTGGGTTTTGGGGGGGTTGTGGGGTTTATGGGTTTTGATGGGGGAACAATTAGCCCCACACTGCAAGGTGTGGGGCTTGTGCGCGGGGGGGCGCAATGGGGTATGGGGGAGCGGTTAGTTGCTTTTCTGCTGGAGGAGGATGTGGTCGAGGGACTGCCAGGTGGCTATCAGCTCGCGGTAGCGGGCGTAGTCGGCGGGTTCCACGAGGCGGCTCTGCAGCTTCAGGCGGCGTGTCACCTTGAGGGTTGTACCGCTTTGCTTCACCACGAGTTCGACACTTCCGATGCCGTCGTGGCTTGCGGAGCGGCTCTTCTTGCCGCCCACGAGCTTCATGCCCTTGGGCAGGGTGTACTCGTCGGTGATGTCGATGTCGCACAGCGGCGAGGCCAGGGGTGCGCGGCGCGAGAGGGCCATGCGGCGCGCGTCGACGGCCGGGGCCCAGGGCACGGGCGAGAGGGCGAGACGGAAGAAGCCGTCGGAGAGGGTGTCGGGGCGGAAGTCGGGACGGCGGGTGAGGGAGACGTTCGTCTCCTCGTCGCGGGCTTCGGCATAGAGGCTCAGGGGGCTCTTGTCGCGCAGGCTGAGGCGGTACTCGAGGGTGTCGACGATGACGCCGACCTGGTCGGCATCGGCGCCGGCGACATGGGCGGAGAAGCCCTCGGAGCGCAGGATGGCGGCGAGGAGGACGGCCTTGTCGGTGACGGTGCCGCATCCGCTCTGCCAGGTCTCGGCGGCGGTGGCATGGGTGTAGCCGAGATGGGCGGGGGCGATGTCGTTGAGGTGGATGTTGTCGACCACGTAGTTGCGCGCGGCGACGAGGTTTTCGCGCACGGAGCGAGAGGCCATGACGCGGCCCATGGCCTCGACGGCGCCGTCGAAGCGCTCGCCGTCGAAGGCGGGGTACCACTCGGGGGTGCCGTTGAAGAGGTGGAGGGAGGGATAGAAGCCGTCGGGGAGGTAGGGCTCGGCGACGGACTGCTGCAGGCCGGTGGCGACGAGGCGGTAGTTGGCGCCGTCGCGGCTCTCGTCGAAGGTGCCGAAGGAGTAGCCTTCGTAGCCGGCGTCGAGGCGGGCGACGAACTCCTGGCCTTCGGGCACGTTGACGGCCACCTCGAGCCGCTCGACGGGGCATTCGCGCACGAGCGGGAGGGTGAGGTCAACGAGGTCGTAGCGGCGGTGGATGGTGTAGTCGACGACGACGGTGCAACCGAGTTCCATGCCGGTGTGCACCATGGCCAGCTCGCGCATGTGGTTGAAGCGGCCGCAGTCGGCGCACTCGGCTGGGAGCTGGTAGATGAAGGCGTTCTGCGGCATGTCGACACGGCCGCCGTCGGCGCGGAGGGTGTAGACCTCGTTGACGGTGAGTTCCTCGAGGTCGGGGTTGTAGACCACGAAGGTCTCGCCCTTGTCGGCATAGGCCGTGAGGGCGCGGTTGCGGAGGATCTGCACCTCGTGGCGGTAGTGGTAGTCGCTGGTGCCGTCGGGGTTGACGGTCCACTCGTAGCGGAGCAACTTGAAGACGGCATCCTGGGCGCGGAGGGCGGCGGAGGGGGAGAGGAGCACAGCCATAGCCACGGCTGCCATTATGATTGCTGTTCTTTTCATGACGATTTCAAATTATAGGCGTTGTTCTTTGGGGTTATCATTTGGTCAGTATGACAGGTGTCTCGGCCAGCTGCTTCTGTGCGGCGGCGGCGGCGCGGAAGGGGAGCCAGTCGGCCACCTCGTAGCGGCGCTTGCCGAAGACGGCCTGCTCGCCGAAGCTGAGGCGGTTGCCGTCGAGCTGGAAGCCGCAGCCGAAGGAGGCCGCGGGGTCGGCGATGCCGTCGACGACGGGGTAGTGCAGACGTGAAGGGGCGAAGGGCAGCTCGACGGTTTCGCGGATGTCGACGAGGCGGCTGCAGCGGTCGCTGAAGGGCTGGGTGCGTGTGGCCTGGCCGAGGTCGAAGGAGAGGTGGCTCATGGCGCGCTTGTAGAAGTTGCGCGCAGCGAGGGGTATGAACTCGATGACGTCGGAGGTGACGGTGGCGTAGTCGGGGATGATGTAGCTGTAGGTGATCTGCACGGGCTGGTCGAGGTAGCGATCGGGGTCGGTGTACTGTATGTCAACGATTTGTGCGTTGGGGGCAATGCGGAGGAGCTCCAGCTCGAGCTTCTGGCGCCACTCGGTCTGGCGGGCGCTGAAGACGCCCCGGACGGCGGCGTCGCTCTGGCCTTCGGCGCTGACGGTGATGGTGCCGGAGAGTGTGCCGGACTTGTCGATGGCGCTCTTGCCGACGATGCGGATATAGTGGTTCTCGGCCGGCGAGAGCGGCGTTTCCATGAGGTCGCAGCCCTCGGCGGTGCCGATGAGGTAGCCCTGCTGCTGCTCGGCGCTGCTCCAGAGCTCGCGCAGGTTGGGCACCCATGTGGGGTCGAGCATTTCGAAGCGACCGTCGCGGAGCTGGACGGCGCAGACGGAGTGGTTGAACTGGTCGGCGGGGATGCGGTCGATACGCTCGCCGGCCATGGTCATGGCGGCGTAGGCCTTGAAGCCGGCGGCGCGGAGCATGGCGACGAGGGTGGAGGCCTTGTCCTTGCAGACGCCGCAGCGGTCGGTGAAGTTCATGTCGGCCGAGTGGAGGGTGAAGCCCTCGCCCTCGCCCATGGAGATGCCGGCGTAGCGGATGTTGTCCGCGACCCAGTGGGTCAGAGCGGCGATGGAGTCATGCTCGGACTTGCATCCGCGCAGCAGCTCGGCGACCTTGCGGCGCATGGCCGGGGTGGGCTCGAAGGAGCCGTAGTCCTCGTTGACGCCGTAGAACCAGCGGCTTTTGGCCTGCCAGTCGGGGCTGGTGGAGAGGAGCAGCTTGCACTCGATGTCGTTGGAGGCCCAGGCGCGGGGTTCGCGCTTGAGGGGCTTGATGTCGGAGGCGGTGAAGGTGTAGAGGGTGCGGCCCTCCTCGTCGGCGGCCTCGCGGCGGATGTCGAGGGTGCCGTTATAGACGTGGTACTGAAGGGCTTTGGAGTCTTCGATGTTCAGCTGGTAGACCTTGCGGACCACGGGCTCGGAGCTCCAGAAGGGGACGATGTCGTAGTAGTGGCCCTTCATGGGCGGGACGTAGCGGCTGTCGTCGTCGGGCAGCGCGGCGAAGGTGGCGTTGAGGGAGGGGGACGCGGTGCCGTCGCCGTCAGCGAGCAGGGCGTAGGTGTAGCCCTTCTTGTAGGTCATGTACTCCAGCTCGTCGCCGAGGTCCATGTGGCCCACCTCGACCATCTTCTGGCTGGCGCCCCAGTAGATCATGCGCGCCGGGGCCACGTAGTCGTAGACGGGGACGTTGGCGTCGCGGTCGGGCCAGAGGAGCGTGTCGGTGCGGCCCGAGATGCGGTGCACCAGCACGTGGGTAATCTCGCAATAGGCCGACAGGGGGTCGTAGTCCATCTTCAGCGTGCTCCACTTGGCCGCCCCTTCGGGGGACACCATGGTGATGCGGGCGTGGGTGAGCACATGGCTCAGGCCTGACGACTCGACATAGACGCCCGTGGAGTCGTAGAGGGTTTCGGTGTTCATCCGCTCCTTGCCCAACAGCACGTTGCGTTGAGCCTCGGCCGCCGAAAGCAGACATGCTGTCATGGCCAGCACCATTGTCAATCGTTTCATCATATTTTTTTGTTATTTTTTGTTATTTTCTTCGTTATTATTGTCCGAAATTCTTCGATATGAGGGGTTTGCGGCAGAGGGGGTCGTTGTACCTATAGGCTCGTCATTTTGCGGTGAAGTTAGGGTAGAGAGGGGGTAGAGAGGGGGGAGAGAGGACCCAGAGAGGACCCAGAGAGGACCCAGAGAGGGGGTAGAGAGGGTGCGGGGCGACGCAGGCTGGCACTGGGTTTTGGAATTACGGGCTGACGTCATATTCGGGAACTTACGGATAATAAGGCTCTTAGATTCTCAATAGAGGAAGTTATTGTAGGGGTAGCGTATGGCGTGGATCCGCGACACCTCGTCGTAGAGCATGGTACGCAGGGTGTCGATGTTCTGCTTTTGGGCAGCCGAGATGAAGACGGTTTTGCCTTCCTGCCGGCCCAACCAGCTCTGTTGCAGCATCTCGAGGGACCAGTTGGCCCGGGTCATGGGTGTCAGGTCGTCGGCCTCTTTTTCCACATAGGTGTAGGCGTCGACCTTGTTGAAGACCATGATGGTGGGCTTGTCTTGGGCCCCGATTTCCTCCAGAGTGCGTTCGACGGCGGCTATCTGCTCCTCGTGGTCGGGGTGCGAGATGTCGACGACGTGGAGCAGCAGGTCAGCCTCGACCACCTCGTCCAACGTGCTTTTGAAGCTCTCAACCAGTTGGGTGGGCAGTTTGCGGATGAATCCCACCGTGTCGGTGAGCAGGAAGGGCAGGTTGCCTATGACCACCTTGCGCACGGTGGTGTCGAGGGTGGCAAAGAGCTTGTTCTCAGCAAAGACGTCGCTCTTGGCCATGAGGTTCATGAGCGTCGACTTGCCGACATTGGTGTATCCGACAAGGGCCACGCGCACCAGGCTTTCGCGGTTCTTGCGCTGCAGGGTCTTCTGCGTGTCGAGCTTGGCGAGCTGAATCTTGAGGGCGGAAATACGCTCCTTTATCAAGCGGCGGTCGGTCTCAATCTGCGTCTCGCCGGGGCCGCGCATGCCTATGCCACCGCGCTGGCGTTCGAGGTGGGTCCACATGCGGGTCAGCCGCGGAAGCATGTACTGCAGTTGGGCGAGCTCCACCTGCGTTTTGGCGGTAGCCGTACGTGCGCGTCGTGCGAAGATGTCGAGAATGAGGGTTGTGCGGTCCAGTATGCGGCACTCCAACTCCTTTTCGAGGTTGCGCAACTGCGCCGGCGAGAGCTCGTCATCGACAACGACCATGTCAGCGTCGAGAGCCTGACGGTACTCCTTTATTTCGTCCAACTTCCCGCTGCCCACATAGGTGCGCGTGTCAGGCCGGTCGAGGCGCTGCACGACCTGCTTTACGGCCACGCCGCCGGCGGTGTCGAGCAGGAATGCCAACTCAGCAAGGTACTCCTCGGTACGTTCCAAAGTCTGGCCGGCGGGGCATACGCTAACGAGGATAGCCTTCTCCGGCACCACATCGGTACTGAAGGTGTTACGCTCCTGCGGCGACGGACGACGTTGGGGTGCGTCGGGCTGCACATCGCCAAGGGTGTTGCGCCACTTGCCTTTGTCTGATGGTTTCCAGTTGTTGCTCATAGGTGCGCCACGTCAGTTAGTATTTGTTCCAGCTGGCCACATGCTTTCTGCCACGAGAAGTGTTCATGGACGAAAGCCATGGCTCGGTCGGCCAGCTCGCGACGCCGCTGCTCGTCGTCGAGCAGGGCGCATGCAGCGGCGGCCAATTCCTCAGCGGTAGTGCCAAGCGCAACGGGGTCGTCGGTTCCGACAGAGGCAGCGTGCCACGCCAACGGGGTGGTAATACAGGGGATACCCATAGCCATAGCCTCAAGCAGTTTGTTCTGCATACCGGATCCTATCCGCATGGGGGCCATGAAAATGCGGGCCTGAGCATAGCAGGGGCGTATGTCGTCCACGGTGCCGGTGACGGTCACCTTCGGCCCCTCGAGCCTGCGCACAGCAGCCTTGGGGGTGGCTCCGGCGATGGTGAGGCGAGCCTCGGGATGGCTGCGCCACACTATCGGCATAACCTCGAGGGCGAGGAAGCGGGCCGCGTCGACGTTTGGAGCATATTGCATATTGCCACAGAAAACGATATCTGTAGTCTTGGCCATATCCATTGGCCTGAAATGGTCAAAGTCAATACCGTTGCGCACTATCTTGATGTCGCCGTTCTTCTTGTGCGGTATGGCTTCGCTATCGGCCTCGCTGATGATGGTGAGGGCGTCAAAGAAGTTGAAGGCATTGTACTCCGACGAACGAAGCATCTTGAACTCGAAGTGCAGAATGTAACGCCACAGGCCATGGCTCTGCACCATGCGCCGTTCGGTATTGAGCGAGAGAGCGTCCTGGAAGTCCATCACCTTGCGGCAGTGGCTTCGCGCCACGAGAGGCATGGTACGCACCATTTGGTTGTACACCACATCAGGCTGTACCTCGCACTCAAAGGCGCGGTAGGCACGCTTGGAGCACTTGGTGTTCCAGTAGCCCATTTGGAGCGATTTAGAAAGGAACCAGTTCCGCACCACGTTGCAGACGCATATCACACGATTGAGCCTCACCACCTTTATCTTACGGCAGTATGGCCGCAGAGCCTCACGTTGCTCCTCTGTAACGGCGTCGTGGCTCACACAGAAGAGGTATATCTCATGGTGTTTCGATAGTTCTACAATCTGATGGTATGCGCGCAGTTTGTCCCCTTTTTCAAGAGGATACGGGAACCGCGGAAGGACTACGAGTATTTTCATTATGACTGATTGCTTGGTTGTATGATTGTTTTCATTGCTTATCAGAACAGCTGAGTTTGTGTTCCTTCGGCGAAGCACTGCCGATCGTCTGGTAGTCCGGCTTGGTCAGAAGTTTCGGCGGTGTCAGGCTCAACCGGTACTGCGGGATTCTCTTTCAGTGGTTTTAACCAGCCGAAGCGTTCCACGGCAAAAGTGGTGACGCGCTTACCCTTGGCTTTGGCGCTCTTGACACCTATAAAGTCCTCCACCTCGACAATTTCGCTCTGTATCTTCTTACCACTGTCCTCGGCGTACACAACCTCGAGGCGGGGGTAAAAGTCAAGGCTTAGACTGAGCATGGTACTTCCATCGTCGTCGAGAAAAGGAGTCTTGCGGTCCGTGGGCTCAGGAACAAACCGCTTTAGATATGGGTAGCCGTCGGCCGAGCGGTAGAGAACCGTAACCACCTGGTCAGCACGGTACTTGCGCAGTTCCACCAAATCGTCGTCATAGTGGTTACCAAGGTCGAAACCCGTGGTGCGATAGGTGCCGCTCTGCATCAGAGCCAGCAGTTTGTCGGTCCCTTTGAACTCTCCCATATAGCGCCCCGCCTCATTCACATTAAGACGCTTTACACTCTCGTCAAACCATATCTTGCGGGCGCTCAACGTCGAAACACCCTCATCCTTAAGGTTTATTGACCGCACGGCATTTCGTGTCAGTATGTTTCCCATGGCATCGCGCCCCTTAATAGCAAGTGTCTTGAAATCAAAGTCTAACGACACCTTCTTCAACTTAGGGTTGCTCACATGGTGCACCGTCACCACTTCGGCCTCTCCATTGGGATTGGCGGTGAAGTAGAGCACCTTGCTGTTCTTACTGCCCTTGGTGAGCTGATAGTCGCGGTCGCGCGTCACCGACGTCACCGAGAAGCGTTTAACCATGGCATATCCCGCCGTCCCGTCACGGTAAATCATATTGTACACCGTCCGCTCATCACGCTTACGGAATACACTGATATATAGTATCTCTTTGCAGTCCTGTGACCCCACGAAGCCCTTCTCCTGCACCTTGGTGACCATCATGGTTCCGTCACGGCGGAAGACAATGATGTCGTCCATCCTCGAACAGTCGCACGCCACCTCGACACCCTCCTCGCGCTTCAAACCCCATCCGGCAAAGCCTGTCTGGTAGTTCACGTACAGCTTCTCGTTGGCTAAGGCCACCTCGGTCGACTCAATGTCTTCAAAGTTACGTATCTCCGTCCTGCGCTCGCGGCCCTTGCCGTACTTGTGAAGTATGTCCTGGAAATAGCGTATGGCATAGTTCGTCAGGTGTTCCAGATGGTTCCTCACCTCGTCGATGGTCATCTCTATCGATTCTATCTCGTCGATGGCCTTCTTGATGTCGAACTTCGAAATCTTCCTCACCGGCCGCTCGCAGAGCTTCAGCACATCGTCGCGCGTTATCTCTTTCTTGAACAGCGACCTGTACGGATCAAAGGCGCGTTCTATCTGCGTCACCTGGTCCTCCCAGCTCTTCGACCGGTCGTTCTCGAGGACCTTGTAGATACGTTTCTCAAAGAATATCTTCTCCAAACTCACCCAGTGCCAGCGGTCTTCCAGCTCGCCGAGCTGTATCTCCAGCTCCTGGCGCAGCAGGTCTTTAGTTCGCATGGTATTGTGGCGAAGTATGTCGCTGGCGGTCATGAAGACCGGCTTCTTGTCCACGATGACACAAGTCTGCGGCGATATGCTTATCTGGCAGTTCGTGAATGCATATAGGGCATCGATGGTCTGGTCAGGGCTGACGCCCGAAGGCAGATAGACTACAATCTCCACCTCCGCGGCCGTGTTGTCGTCCACCTTCTTGATCTTTATCTTGCCCTTCTCATTGGCCTTCACTATGCTGTCTATCAGCACGTCGGTAGTGACGGAATACGGCAACTCGGTGATGACTATCGCCTTGCGCTTCTCGTCATAGTGCATCTTGGCCCTTATCCGCAGTCGCCCGCCGAGGGCGGCGTCGTTGTACTTGCTGACGTCTATCAGGCCGCCCGTCGGGAAGTCAGGATAAATCTCGAACGGCACATTCTGCAGTATCTTCACACTGGCTTCGAGCAGCTCGCAGAAGTTGTATGGCAGTATCACACTCGTCAAAGTGACGGCAATACCCTTGGTGCCCTGTGCCAGCAGCAGCGGGAACTTGATGGGCAGGCTCACCGGCTCCTGCTTGCGTCCGTCGTAGCTGGGCTTCCACTGCGTCGTCTTGGGGTTGAAGACCACCTCTTTGGCGAACTTCGACAGCCGAGCCTCAATGTATCGGCCCGCCGCCGCGTCGTCACCGGTCAGTATGTTGCCCCAGTTTCCCTGGCAGTCTATCAGCAACTCCTTCTGTCCCAGGTTGACCAGGGCATCCTTGATGCTCGCGTCGCCGTGGGGGTGGTACTGCATGGTATTACCCACTATGTTGGCCACCTTGGTGTAGCGTCCGTCGTCGGTCTCGCGCATAGCGTGCAGTATGCGCCGCTGCACAGGCTTCAGACCGTCGTCGATATCAGGCACCGAACGGTCCAATATCACGTCGCTGGCATAGTCTATCCAGTAGTCCTTGAACATGCCGTCGAGCGACATCGTCGCCCCGCCCTGCTCCATTTCTTCTTCTATCTCGTTTTCCTCCATTGTCTGGTCTTGTCTCTTGTTACTTAACTCTACCCCCTCTCTACCCCCTCTCTGGGCCCTCTCTGGGCCCTCTCTGGGCCCTCTCTGGGTCCTCTCTACCCCCTCTCTACCCCTTCTCTACCCCCTCGCCACGTCTTTCACCCTTCTTTTTTTCACCTTTCAACTGTCATTTCTCAACTGTCAATTCCACTCAGAATTTCCCCTTGAACAGCCTCCCCCACCTCATCTTCTTGTGGTCCTTGTCCCAGCTCCAGAGTATCACCTTCGCCTTGCCGGCAATGTGGTCCTCAGGCACATAGCCCCAATAGCGGCTGTCCTGGCTGTGGTGACGGTTGTCGCCCATCATCCAGTAGTAGTTCTGCCTCACCGTATACTCGCTCGTAGCCTGCCCGTTGATGTATATCACGCTGTCTTTCACCTCTATGCTGTTGCCCTCGTAGGCCTCTATCACCCTCCTGTACATCGGCAGGTTCCTCAGCGTCAGCTTCAGCACCTCGCCCTTGGCGGGTATGTGCACCGGGCCGTAGTTGTCCACGCTCTGCGGCGTCCCCTCGGCATTGGGATAGAGCATCGGGTCCGTCGGCGAATCCACAGCCTTCACCCCCAGCACGTCGTAGCGCTGCTCCAGCCGCCGCGCCATCGGCACCGTCAGCGGCAGCACCATATAGTTCACCCCGCCCACATGCTCGGCGGTCTGCAGGCCGCCCGCTATGTCTTCGTAGCTCACACCCAGCTCGTCCAGCGGCACCTGCGGCCGAGTCTGTATCGGGTCGAACGCCACCGCATACGTCGTCTGTGCCTCGGCCGGCGTCTCTATCGCCTTGCCGTCTATGTAAACCACGTGGTCGCGTATCTCCAGCGTCTCTCCCGGCAGACCGATGCACCGCTTGATGTAGTTCTCGCGCTTGTCCAGCGGCCTCACCTCCGGATGCCCCACCGGCAGCGGCCCGTAGCCGAAGTCCACCGTGGCATTCCCGCTCCACACAGCCTCGCGGCCAAGGTCCGCTATGGCCTGGTAGTAAGTATACTTGCCGTCGGCAAAACCCGTGAGGATGGTGTCGCCGGCCGGGAAGTTGAACACCACCGCGTCGTACCTCTTCACCTTGGTGTAGCCCGGAAAGCGGTGGTAGGGCAGCTGCGGCCACTTCAAATACGACTTGCAGCCTATCAGCGGCACCGTGTTGTGCATCAGCGGCAGGCTCAGCGGCGTCATAATCACCCTCGGCCCGTAGGCCATCTTGCTCACCATCAGCCTGTCGCCCACCAGCATACTCTTCTCCATCGAACTCGACGGTATCTGGTACAGCTCGAACACGAACCCCCTGATGATGACCGCCGCTATGAGGGCGAAGACTATGGCGTCCAACCAGTCCCTGCCCTCGCTGACCTTCGAGGGACGCTCCACCTTCGGGTCCACATACGCCGTCTTCCCACTCAGCCCCAGCCACGGCAGGTAGCCGAACGGCACCAGGGCCGCCAGCAGCTGCTCCCAAAACGAATAGCGGCGGAACACGCGCGCCGTCTCCTGCACCAAAAGCAGAAAACAGAACACATTCACCGCCGGCACCAGCATGTATATGTACCAGCGCCACGACTTGCCGCACAGCCTCACCCACACCACGATGTTGTACACCGGCACCACCGCCTTCCACGGCGCCACACCGGCCTTCTTGAACACAAACCACAGTCCTACGACCGTACCCAAAACATAGATAGCCAGAAAAATGTTATACAGCATACTTCTTTTGTGTGTTAACTATCAAACTTTCAATTATCAACTTTCAATTCTCAATTGTCAATTCTCAATTGTCAATTCTCAATTATCAATTATCAATTCCACCAGCTTCTCCCTCTCCCAGTCCATATCTTCCCGGGCCGCGCCGAAGCGGGCCTCCCGCTGTCCGGCGTCCATCGCGCCCCAGCGACCCAGCAGACGCTCCACAGCGGCCGCCAGCGCCTTCGCGCCCGTGCCGTCTATTACCTCGCCTATGTCGAACCCCCTCACCACGGCCGCCATCTCCGGCAGGTCGCTCACCACCATCGGCACCCCCGCAACCACAAAGTCGCCTATCCTGTTCGGCAGGGCGTAGTGGTAGCTCAAACCCATGTCCTCCAGCATCACCAGCCCCACGTCGGCCTTCGCCGTAATCGCCCTCAGCTCCGCGGGCGACACGCGCCCCAGAAAGCTGACGCGCTCCGCCCATGCCTTGCCCGCGGCGTAGCTCTTCATCTGCTCCAGCAGATCGCCGTCGCCGGCCACCACAAGGCGGCACTCCGGCAGCCACTCCAGCGCGTCGATGGCCCAGTCCACTCCGCGCCCCACATTCACCGCACCCTGATACAGCAGAACCCTTTGCTTCCCGCTCTCCGCTTCCCGCTTCCCGCTCTCCACTCTCCACTTCCCGCTCGGCACATTCCTCACCACGGCCATCTCCACGCCATAGCGCCGGCCGTAGTAGTCGGCTATGCTCTGGCACACGGTGAGCCTGGCGTCGCAGCGCGGCATCAGCAGCCGCTCCACCGTCGTCCACACCCACCTCACGAAAGGCTTCCCTTGAATCTCCGGCACCTCTGGGAAAAGCTCGTGGCAGTCCAGCACCAGCCGCGCACCGCAGCGCTTCGACGCCACCCAGCAGCCCACCAGCGTGTCCGTGTCGTTGGCCCACACCACGTCGGGCCGCAGGGCCGCTATACGACTCGCCACCCGCCGGTTGTACTCGGCGTAGAACTTCCACCCGCGTCGGTGACGCAGCGACATGCGCTCTGCCGCGAAGCCGAAAGCCACCGCGCGGCTCTCCGGAAGCTCGCGCCCTATCACCGTCACCTCGCACCCAGCCTCCTGCAGCGCCTCGGCATGACGCGCCACACGCTGGTCTGTCTCCAGGTCGTCGGTCACAGCCATGGCCACCCTTATATGTCCCGTTTTTTTCAAGATTATATAATAACGGCCCTCCCCCAGCTTTCGTATATCCTCCCCGAAAAAAAGTTTGTCCCCACATCCCCCCCTCCACCCCCCCCCCCCCCTGCTCTCCCCCCCCTCCTCCTTCTCTGGGCCCTCTCTGGGCCCTCTACCCCCTCCCTACCCTCCTCTAGCCCCCCTCCGTCCTCCCCCGCCCTCCCAATTTTCAATTTTCAATTTTCAATTCCCCCCTCTCCCCCCCAAAATTTTCAATTCTCAACTTTCAATTTTCAATTTCCCCTGCCCCCCCCCGAACATTTGGCTTAACTACTTAACTACTGTCTCCTGTCTACTTCCCATCAACTACTGTCTCCTGTCTACTTATTAACACTCAACACTTAACACCTAACCCTAAAATATTTTTCAATATTAAAAACATTCCGTACATTTGCACGAATATACCCTTTTCCTACCGCAACAACAAACCTTTGAAAATGTGTGCGGTAGGCTTTAGGATATGGTATAAACAACAAGCGAAATGTCAACAATGAAACGATATAAGCATCTATTTGCGGCGCTACTCTTCGCCTCGCTGACCCACTTTCTGCCCCCCGCCGCCACGGCACAGTCTGTGGTGAACATGATCCACAACGACAGCATCATACTCGACGCCTGCACCCTGGGCTCCGGCTCCATCTACGACGACGGCGGCCCCACGGGCAACTACGGCAACCTCTTCGACGGATATGTCATCATCCAGGCCACACCCGGCATGACAATCACCGTCACCGGCAGCTACGACACCGAGAATGGCTGCGACAAACTCACCATCCACGACGGCACCACCACACTCCTCAACGAGGTCAGCGGCTCGGGCACCGTCAATGTCTCCTCCACCACGGGCCAGCTCCTGATACGCTTCCACACCGACGGGTCGGTCGTCTCCAGCGGCTTCACGCTCAACTGGTCCGCCACCGGACTCTCCGACGTCTGCCCCAACCCCGTCGTCAACCTCGACACCACATCCGTCACCACCAGCACCATCGGCCTGACGTGGTCCGCCACCAACCCCGCCGGTCCCTTCACCCTCGTCTGCGGCGACCGCACCGTCTCCGGCATCACCTCCACCTCCTACACCCTCACCGGCCTCAACGCCAGCACCTCCTACAACATCTCCGTCGTCGACGCCGCCTCCGTGGGCGACCGCTGCTGCGCCGGACGTCTGCTGGTGCGCACCGCCTGCGGCAACGCCTCCCTCCCCTACTCCGAAGGCTTCGAGGGCATGCCCGAAGAAAGCTTCCCCTCATGCTGGCTACAGGCCACCAACTTCGACGACGAAGACTACCTGCCACAGGTCGTATCCACCCAGCACAGCTCCGGCTCGCGCTCCCTGCTGCTCAGCTGCGGCAAGACCGAGAGCGCCGGCCACTTCGGCATCGTGGCCACCCCTCCCCTCGAAGGCGTCGGCTCTCACACCGTCCGCCTCATGCTCCGCGCCAGCCACAGCGGCACCTACGTCGAGTTCGGCACCTGCGACAGCGCCGGCTCCATCTACAACCAGTACGGCTTCACACCCGTCCAGTCGTTCGTCGTCTACAACACCAACGAGTGGCAAGAATACCGCTTCACATGGAACTCCGCCAGCAACGGACGCCGCCTCGCACTGCGCATGCTCCAGTCACAGCAGAACGGCATGGCCCGACGCCTCTACATCGACGACATGGGCATCGAAAACTGCGGCATCGACTCCGTACAGGCCATGCACGTGGAATACGACCAGTTGGACCTCCTCTGGAGCACCTATGGCAACCCCACCTGCAACGTCGGCGTGCGCGTCGAAGGCGCCGTCGCCGACATGCAGACCTTCACCGCCGCCACATCGCCCCTCCACATCTCCGGCCTCTCACCCGATACCCGCTACGTCTTCACCGTATACCCCACCTGCAACGGCTCGCTCAACATCAGCCGCAGCATAACGGTCCGCACCGCCGTCATGCCAACGTCCGCCAACGGCTACTGCTCCAACTTCAGCCAGAGCACTGCCCTCCCACAGGAATGGACATTCCTGGTACAGAATGCCTACTGCGGCGGCCACTTCTCAAAGAGCAACCGCAGCATCCACTTCGACGACGGGTGCAGCGGAGTGGACGCCTACATGGCCAGCGAACGGCTCCTCGGTCTGGCCGGACGCCAGGTGGCGGTGACATACAGCGGTGACAATAACAACGCGTGGCTGATATTGGGCACCATGATACATGCTGACGATCCATCGACCTTTGTACCTCTCGACACCGTCTATTCCGACGGCGGGCGACACACAGCGGTGATCCAGATTCCGACAACCTCTACCGGACGCCATATCGCCATACGGTTCTGCTCAAGCTGGTATATCAGACTCAACATCCATTCGGTGACATGCTCCGACTGCGCCGTCGCGGAACCTGTGGTCGAGCACCGCCGCGGCTCCTCAATGGTCATCAGCTGGGCACAGCCCTACGACACCGTGCTGGTCCAATACGGTCCCAAGGACTTCCCCTTGGGCTCCGGCTCGGTCGACACCTTCTACAACGTACGCCGCGGCACCATCCACGGCCTCCTGCCAAGCACCGAATACGACCTTTTCGTCTACCGCCCCTGCCAGACGCCATGCGAGGACATGCGCTACACCCGTCGCACCGCCACACGCGACTACCCCCTGCCCTACTGCGAGGACTTCTCGACCGTCACCAGCAACTCCTGGGACTATAACCTTGGCGACTGGCGCCGTCTGCACGAGATCAACGGACGTCCCTCCTTCGATGCACACAACTTCTACTCCGCCGCCAATCAGTCATTGGTGATGTCGTCGTGGGGATTCGATTGGGACTACTACTCGATGGCCATGCTGCCGGATATAGAGATTGATAGTTCTTCGGTACTCAGTTTCTACGTCTACGACCAAGCGCCGCACTCCACACTCATCCTCGGCGTAGCCCCGGAAAACAACGAGGCGCCACAAGAACATTTTATTGTACTCGACACCCTCCATGTCAATGCACACAACCAGCGCGTGCACTACAACTACAAGCTGCGCCCGAGCGACACCCTCTTCAACAACCGCCTCGTACTCATGTACAAGCACCCCTACGAATATTCCTACTACAACTGCTACATCGACGAACTCCATATCCAGCATCAGTACTATGGCACCCTGAGAAACACCCACATAGGCTTCGACACCGCCACCTTCAACCTGACCTCGCTCTCCGAGGCCGACAGCGTCGTGGTCACCCTCGTCGGAGGCGGCAAAACCTTTGTCGACACCATTCTCCTGCCCGACATTCATAGCTTCGGCTTCGGCGGCCTCGACACCGGCACCCTCTACCTGTGCTACGTCCGGCCCGTCAACGAGGGCTGCAACTCGTTCGCATGCTACATCGTCACGCAGGCCTACGGCTCTGGCTACAACAACTGCTTCCCCTTCAGCGACGAACTCAGCTACGAACTCCCCTACCGCTGGGCGGCCGACACCACCACGCTCGTCACCACCGGCGACTACCTGCATCTGCACCCACACAGCTCGGTAGCCATGCACCCTATGACAAGCGTGGGGAACCTGAGCTTCATCTTCCGTGCACGTAGCGCCGTGGCCGGCGACACCCTCCTGCTTGGCTCCATACCCTCTGACAGCATCTCTACCGACTCGACACACTTCGGCCCTCAGGCAGAACTATTTGTCCCGTTCGACACCATCCCGATAGACACCGTGTGGCAGTACTACATGTTGCGTCTGCCCGTCACTCTGCCAGACTCGTTGCGACTCACCTTCCGCGCCGGTAATGGTGCGACCGACCTGGACCAGGTGGAAATCTCGAATTGTCCCATCGTGCACTTCACCGTGGATGGAAACAGCATCGTCTGCACTCTCGACGACGACCAACTAACCAACTACTACCTCACCATCGAAGACAGCACTGGTGAAGACAGCCGCGTTGTATACGTGGAGAGCAACCCTTTCCGCATCGGAGGTTTGAAACCGGGGTTGCGCTACGACCTGTCTTGGTATTGTCCCTACTCCGAGACGGCTTGCCGTCCCACTGTGAGCCTGCGCACCGGCAATATCGTACCCTTGCCTTACTGCGAAGACTTCAACACAGGCACCGGTGGCAATCTCAGCGTACCCCCAACCTGGACATTCATCAACAACAGCAGCAACTATATCCTCGGACTCGACTCATGGGGCCCTGCGCTCCGCATGGACCCCAGCAACGGCAAATGGATGTATGCTGTACTGCCTGAATTGTTAGCGGATTCGGCGCTTTCTCTCCATGCCAACTTCTACACCTGGACTCCAGGCGGCGTACAAATTGGCGTGATGGACAACGCCACCGACACCGCTTCTTTCCTGCCTCTATGGACCTCCTCCCACTCCGACTGGCAGCAGCCGGAAGTTGACCTATCGGCCTATGTCAACAAGCGCGTGGCCATCCGCACCAAAAGTGACTTCCGCCTGTTCTACCTGCATGTCTACGGGTATCCGCTGGCCAAATACTCGCTCATAGGCAGCAAGCACATCAAGGTAACCACCGAGCATCCCGGTCCCTATTGGCTGCACTATCGCAGCTCTTACTACACCGACCAAGACACGATGTTCTATGTCGACACCACCGAGTTCTATATCCACGACACCAATATCACGACTTACGATTATGTCTATATCAACCAGACCGATTCCACAGGCTATACCTGCGAAACAAACAGAGAATACTACCTCGCATCCAAATGGAATCTGCCTTATTGCTACAATTCTGGATGCGGTTTGCAGCACGCATTCAACTACAGCCCATACAATCAATCGGGGGCAAGCGACTGCTACTGGCTGGAGGGCGAACGCAAATATGTCAACCACTTCTATGGCAACTCGTCGAGCTGGATGGTACTGCACGAGCCAAACATAGATTCTCTGAAACATCTGGGCATGAGAATGTTCTACAACGCAGGATCCATATTCGACACTCTCGTCGCTGGCGTGATGGTCGACGCCTACGACACCGCCACCTTCACCCCCCTCGACACTATAGTGTACACCATCGGCGACAGCCTGCAGTCCCGTTTTGTAGACTTCACCAACTATACCGGCACAGGTCGTTGGGTGGCATTCCACCACCTCAACAGCCCCAACAGCCTGTGGTTCGAAATCCACAACCTGTACATGGAAGCGTGCCCCGGCGCCCTGAGCGCCACCGCTTCGCTGAGCCGCTGGAACCGCGTGAAGATCGACGGCGAAAAGCTCCCGTTCTACGTCGAATACGGTCATAGCGGCATGGGACAAGGCCACCCGGACAACACCATCATGCGCATCGACTCCGTGCCCCTCATTCTCACCCTTGACCCCGAGACACGTTACGACTTCTACTTCCGCTGCGACAGCCTGGCCTATTCGTGTGCCCCCTTGCAGCAAGTGGTGACCCTCGCCGCCCCCATGGAGCTGCCCACCTGCGTCGACTTCGACACCGTGGCCCCCTCTCTCATCCCGCGCAACTGGCAACGGCGCAATCCGGACATCGGTGTGTCGTCAGACCAGTCCCACTCCGGCACCAACAGCCTGGTGATGCCCGTAGCTACCAATTCCTACATCATCACCCCCGACATCAACGTCGACTCCATCCAGAAAGTGGCCGTCAGCCTGTGGTACAAGGTGGAGGACCTCGCCGACCGTCTGGTGGTCGGCGTGATGAGCAATCCCTCCGACATGTCTACATTCTATCCGGTGCGCACCCTGGCGCCCGTGGAGGCAGGTGTTTGGCAGCACGGCATGGTGGAGTTCAGTCTTGCTCCGACAGAGTCCCACTTCATCGCCATCCGCGCACGCAGCAACCGACAGGGGGGCGGACGCAACATCTATGTCGACGACATCTTCGTCACCAACTGCGCCGCCTTCGACTTTACGGTGCAGAAGCTCACGAACAGCAGTATCGACCTCACATGGAACCATCTGGGCAACTCCAACATCACCATCTCCGTCATCGACGACGGCGTGGAGACCGCCACCTATACCAATGTGAGGCCCCCGCTGCATATCGAGCCCCTCGACATGCTCCACTACTACACCTTCCGCTTCAGCAGCACATGCGACCCGGACGACACCGGCTACTGTTCGACCAACTATACGGACAGCCTCTCGGTGGTCACACCCGCTCCCGGCACGGGTTGCGTGAACCCCACCGACCTGGCGTCGCCACAGGCTGTCTTCTTCACCGGCAGCTACCGCAACCCCTACTCGCAGGCCGGTGCCGTCAACTACGGCTCGCTCCACCCCGACAGCCGACACACCGTCTGCTACGACACCGCACAGCGCGACCCGCGCACCGGCAACCAGCTCCGCACCATCCCCGAAGGGTACACCAGCAGCGTACGCCTCGGCAACTGGAGCACCAACTACTACTCGCCCGAGGCCGAGGGTGTGATATACAGCCTCTTCGTGGACACGAGCAGCTTCGAGCTCTTGCTGCTGCGCTACGCCGCCGTGCTGCAAGACCCCATGCACGCTCCGTCCGACCAGCCTCGCTTCCGCATGGAACTGCTCGACACCAACTACAACATCATCGACTCGGCCTGCACCAGCGCCGACTTCATAGCCGACCAGAACCTGGGATGGCACTCCGCCGAAGACGGAGTGCTCTGGAAAGACTGGACCGCCGTGGGCGTCGACCTCTCGGCACACGCCGGCGAACAGGTCTACTTCCGACTCACCACCTTCGACTGCAACGAAGGGTCGCACTACGGCTACGCCTACTTCACCCTCGAGTGCATGCGCAAGAACATGAACACCGTGTCGTGCGGCGACGTGGACAGCAACACGCTGAGCGCCCCCGAAGGCTTCCACTACCGCTGGTACACGTCGCAGTCGGCGGCCACGGTGAGCACCGAGCAGAAGATACGGGTGCCGAGCGAGAACATCACCTACTACTGCGAGGTGTCGAAACTGGACAACCCGTCCTGCCGCTTCCTCATCAGCGCCTATGGCGGCACCCGCTACCCCATCGCGGACTTCGACACGACGGTGACCGTCGACAGCTGCCGCTTCTACGTCACTTTCACCAACACCGGCGGCGTGAGCCGCGACGGCTCTACCCTCATCCCCGGCGAACGCTGCGAGACGACCCTGTGGGACTTCGGCAACGGCATTGTGTCGACGGCATATAACAGCCACACTGTCTACAACCACCCGGGTGTGTACACCGTGACGCTGGTCTCGGGCATCGCCCTCGACGCCTGTCGCGACACCGCCACCATGGTGCTGCACCTCGACCTGCCGCGAGGCATGGCCCCGTCAGACACCACCGACACGTCCATCTGCGACAACCACCCCTACTCATTCTTCGGTCAGCAATACAACACCACCGGCACATTCTACCACACGGTGCCCATCGAGGGCAATCCGTGCGACAGCCTCTACGTGCTTCTGCTCGACGTGCGGCCCACAAGTCTCCGCGACACCACGGCCCACGCATGCGACAGCATACGCTGGCACGGGAACACCTACACCACCGACGGCGACTACCTCTCGGCCCCCGTGGGACTGAACACCGTGGGATGCGACAGCTCCATGCTGCTGCACCTCACCGTGTCGCCGACTTACGACACGGTGGACACGCTGATAATCTGCCCCGGCTTCCCCTACAGCTACCGTGGCGTCGACTACGGCGGCCCCCTAACCTTCGACACCACCCTCCTCTCGCGGCGCGAGTGCGACAGCGTGGTCCACGTCACCCTGCGGCCTCGCGACACCGCCTTCCACCTGCGCGCCGTCTACAACCTCGGCGACAGCCTCTGGCTGCAGGCCGACAGCGTCATCGTCGGCTGCGCCCCGGCGTCGCTCCTCATTGCCGACAGCACCGACAGCTCGTACAGCCGCGAGTGGCAATTCTTCACTCCCGACACCATGGGCACGAGCATCATGCGCGGCCTGACGCTGGACTTCCCTCGCGGCACGTCCGACTCGGTGACGGCCCTGGTGATGCTGCGCGTCGAGAGCGAAGGCCAATGCTGGGACACCGCGGCATGGCCCGTCGTCATCATGCCGTCGCCGCAAGCCGAGTTCTACTGGATTCCCGACCTGCCGGCCATGCACAGCCCCGACATACAGTTCGACAACCGCACGCTGCCGGAACCGCTCGACTCGCTCGACTTCCTGTGGCAGATTCAGTCGGCACAGAGCGGCGAAGACACCTCCACGGCCATTAACCCCGCCTACAGCTGGGGCAAGCCCGAAGACCACGTGAGCGGCGACAAGACAGTGCGCCTGATAGCCTACTGGCACCACTCGGTGGAAGATAGCCTCGACCACGGCGAATGGCTTACCGACTCGCTCCTCGACGTGCTGCACCAGCCGCTGCTCAACATAAGCTACCCGCTCTCCCACACCTGCCCGGACACCGTGGAGCACACGGTGACAATCACCAACGACTACCTCCAGTTCCCGAACCTCGTAAGCCCCAACGGCGACGGCACCAACGACACCTGGATGGTGGTGAACCTCGTGGAGTACAGCAACTACTCCATGAACGAGCTGTGGATATACGACCGGTCGGGCACCCTGGTGTACCATGTGAAGAACATTCACTCGCACTCGCAGGATTGGGACCCCAACGCCACCAACAGCCCCGACGGCACTTATTACTACAGGTTTACGGCCAAAGGGATATACGGTATTGTCAAACGAAATGGCATCATCGAGGTGCTCAGAGACTGATTTCACCAATATTGGTTAACGTCCGTTTCAAGAAAAGGGTGTAATTTTGCACTCGGAAATGGACAAATAAGCAACGCCATTTTTTGTTTTAGGATTAATAGCAATAGAGGCCGCACCAAATCAGCGGCCTCTTTGTTTTTCAACGACGTACATGCGACACACCCCAAACGTGAGCTTGCGCTCTGCCGCTCTGCCGCCGACCTTCTCCACTATCTTTGCGAACGACTCGCCCTTGGGAAAAAGCTCTATGCTCCGCGGCAGGTAGGTATACGCCTCGCGGCTGCCGGCCAGCCGTTGCCCCAGCCACGGGATGACATAACGGGTGTAGAGGTTGTAGAAAGGCCTGACGAGAGAGCTGTCCGGCGTAGCCAACTCCAGTATCACCATGCGGCCGCTAGGCTTCAGCACCCGCAGCATCTCACTAAGGCCCTGCTCCAGATGCACAAAGTTGCGCACCCCGAAGGCGCAGGTGACGGCGTCGAAAGATGCGTCCTCGAATGGCAGATGCTCGGCGTCAGCCACTCTCCACTCTCCACTCTCCACTTTCCGCTTTGCGATGGCCAGCATCTCCTCGCTCAAGTCTACGCCCGTGACGGTTGCACCGCGCTTCCGCAGCTCAACCACCATATCACCCGTTCCGCAAGCCACATCAAGCACATGGGAGCGCAGGCGTCCCGCCTGCATGGCGTTCTTTTGCAGGCAGGACGCCTGCGCTCCCAGACGACGCCAGCGACGGTCTAACCCTGCCGTCATCAGGCGGTTCATGCGGTCATAGTCGCGCGCTATCTCGTCGAAATCATAGGCCATAGCGGC
>CAMVAA010000005.1 GCA_947165345.1 uncultured Bacteroidales bacterium | reverse complement strand
TGACCAACCCCAGCGTCAACCCCGCCCGCTCGCTGAGCCAGGCCCTCTTCAGCAACGCCGAAGGCTGGAGCGCCTGCAGCCAGCTCTGGCTCTTCATCGTCGCCCCGCTCGTCGGCGCCGCACTCGCCGGCCTGGCCTACAAGTGCCTCGGCGGTTGCTGCTGCAAGAAGGACTGCAAGAAAGACTGATTGCTCAAAGCATACTAAAAACCAAGAGGCCGTCTCTGCAGAGACGGCCTCTTCTGTTCTCATCGGGACAGCCATCAATCCCAGAAGTGGTTACTCCCACTGGTCCAGCCGTTGCCGGTCTCGTAGTTCTCCATATTGTTCTGCGAATCGTCCTCCTAGAACATCAGGCAGCCTCCGGCAGTCACATTTCCTGTCGAAGGATATTCTCAGCGGTAAGTAGCACAGGTTCAACGGCGTTGACCATCGAAGCATCGTACGGACGGCTCACCCGTATGTAGTTGTCGGTCCAGCCCTCCATCGTCATATCCACATGTTTGCTCTCCCAAAGCACCGGGCGTTCCTTGCCGATCTGGCTCTGGATGAATTCGTTGTGCTTGCGCTCGGAGAGTTCCAGCAGTCGGTGCGTGTGCTCGTGGCGCACGGGGACAGGCACTTTCTCGCCCAACCGCAGAGCCGCAGTGCCGGGACGGTCGCTATAGGTGAAGACGTGGAGGTACGAAATGGGCAGCGAGTCCACAAAGCTGAGGGTCTTGGCAAATTCCTCCTCGTTCTCGCCGTTGAAGCCTGCCATGATGTCGGCCGCTATACAGGCGTCGGGCATCACCTCCTTGATACGAAGCAGCTTGGAGCGGTAGAGCGCGGTGTCGTAACGTCGGTGCATGAGCTGCAGCACGTGGTCGGACCCGGCCTGGAGCGGTATGTGGAAGTGGGGCAGAAAGGCGCGGCTGTGGGCCACGAAGTCGATGATGTCGTCGGTGAGCAGGTTGGGCTCTATGGAGGAAATCCGGTAGCGCTCTATGCCCTCTACGGCGTCGAGGCCGCGGAGCAGGTCCACGAAGCGCTCTCCGTGCTGCTGGCCGAAGGTGCCGGTGTTGACGCCGGTCAGCACCACCTCGCGCGCCCCCTCGTCGACAATGCGCTGCGCCATGCAGAGGGTCTCCTCGACGGTGGCCGATTTCGAGCGCCCGCGCGCAAAGGGAATAGCGCAGTAGGTGCAGAAATAGTCGCACCCGTCCTGTATCTTGAAGAAGGTGCGCGTCCGGTCGCCCGACGAGTACTGCAGCGGGAACGCGCTGGCATCTGAAGCCACCGCCGGCGCACCTCCGCCGCTCTCGCCTTCCGCCGTCCACCCCTCGCTTTCCACTATGGCCGGCAGGAGGTGTTTGCGGTCGTTGCCGAGAACGAGCGTGACTCCGGGAATGCTCTCTATGTCTTTGGCGGCAACCTGCGCAAAGCAGCCTATCACTGCCACCCTGGCCTCCGCATTCTTCCGGTGCGCCTGATGGATGGCCGTGCGGCATTTCTTCTCGGCCACGGCGGTGACGGTACACGTGTTGATGATATACAGGTCGGCCTTGGTGTTCCAATCCACGATCGTGTGACCCAACGCAGCCATGCGGCGCAGCAGGTCCGACGTCTCCGCGTAGTTGAGTTTGCATCCCAGTGTATGTGCAGCGATTTTCATTACCTATTGATTATGAGCAGCAACGCCTCTTTGTTGATAAAAAAATATCGAAAAAAATGAAATAATTCTATACAGTTTCAGAAAAGGTTGTATCTTTGCATCGTGAGACAAGGACAGAGAGACTGAATAAACTACTGAGCGTTAACGAATAAGGTTGCCAGAATACCTTCTAAATTTTGGATTTTGTAATAGTGTTTAATGGAAGATGCGGGGCCCAGTCTTGGCCCCGCGTCTTTTTTTCATCTGTCTGCACCGTCCCACACATAGTCTTTCATACCAAAAGAAAATAAAACCTCTTGCTTATTTGTCTCAATGACTCGAAGTCCCGAAGCCTCACCTCTTGTCCAACGGCGAGTCCTCCTGGTACTGCACGCTGCGGACCATCTTGAGACAGTCCTCGTCGGGGAATATTGCAAAATCGGGCTGGGGCTCCAGCAGCAGCACCTCGCGTCCTTCGGCGTCCTTCGACACCCCCTGCACACACGACGTGGCCACCAGTATGCGGCTCTTGCGGTTGGCATAGGCGAAGAACTCGTTGCCAAGACGGTCGTAGACATCGTCGGCGCTCTCGCGGGCCACCTTCTTGGTGCCGTCCTTCAGCACCACCACCACGCGGCTCTTGCCCTGCGGCGCGAGACAAGCCATCTCGTGTACCGACACATACTCCTCTTCGGGGGTAAGCAGGCGGACGCGGCGGTCGAGCAGCATGCCGTGGTTCCAACGTTCGTCGATGGTGAGCACCTCGTTCTCGAAGTAGCGGTTGGCGCCGTGTTTCAGGCCGCCGGCATACTTGCCCTCGCGCACTATGTGCCCGTTGTCGTCGTATTCCACGAGGCGCCCTTCGAGGCCGCCGTCCACGTAGTTGCCGGTGATGTATCCCTTGGTGCCGATGCGCTTCCACCAGCGTCCGTGGCGCTTGTTGTTGCGCCAGTTGGTCACCTCGGCGGTGTCGCCCTGCGCGTTGTAGATTACGTGCTGTCCCTCCTTGATGCCCATATTGTAGTCCGCCTCCTTGACCAAGCGCCCGTCCTCGGCATAGAAAAGCCAGCGTCCGTCGCGGTTGCGCTGGTTGTAGCGGCCGCGGGCCAGCAGGTGGCCGTGCTCGTCGTAGGCCTCGTGGCTGCACACACGCCCGGGCTCGCTGTACGTATTGCGTATGCGCACCGTGCCGTCGGCGTAGTAGTAGGTGAACGTGCCGGTCTCCAGCCCATCCACAAAGTCGCCCTCGTAGATCTTCGATCCATCCTTGTCCGTGCGGATCCAGTGCCCCTGGCGGCGGCCCTGCTTGTCGATTTTGTTCTGTGCCGTGGCGCCAACGGCGGTAAGCAGCATCGCCGCGGCGAGAAGAAGGATTCTGTGTCTCATTGCTCTGTTAGCTTGATGTTATTCGGTTGAGAAACGCGGCTTTATACAAATTATTTTGGCGGATGGAAAAAAAAGTGTACTTTTGCAGCGCTTTACAACGAAAAAAGACACAATATTATGATACAAGCAAGAACACAATCCATCGTGCGCTTTGCCGCCATCGACACCATCCTCGTGGCCGCGGCCTGTCTCATCCCCGCCGCTTCCCATCTGCTGGCTCTGCCGCTCTACATGCTCAACCCCATGCTGGCTCTCCTGCTGGCGGGTCTGCTGATTGGTCGCGACTGGCGCAACGCCCTCGTTCTTGCTGTCGTCATGCCGCTGGCAAGCAGCATCATGACGGGCATGCCCGTCGCGGACAAGATGTTCTGCATGATGGCCGAATTGCTGACCGTCGTGACCGTATTCCACTTCCTCGGCTCCTTCAACATCAACTTCTCCAAAGTAACGGACGGCACTCTGGCCTCCAGCAGCGAGTTCCAGGTGGCCGACACGAAGCTTGGCGTGCTGCTGGCCTCTCTCCTCGCCATAGCTGCCGGCAAGGTGGTCTACTACATCCTCAAGGCCATCGTCATAGCCCCGGCGGTCTTGGTTGGCACCGACTGGAAGATGCAGCTGGGCGCCGCACTGGTCTGGAGCGGCCTCTTCGCCGCACTGATGGCCAAAGGCAAACGATAGTCTTCGTAAAACTCTTTCCTCCCCATTCTCCACATGAAAAACATAGCCGTGATTCTTGCCGGAGGTGTGGGCAGCCGCTTGGGCTATGCCACACCAAAACAGTTCTACAAAGTAGCTGGCAAGTCTGTCATAGAACACACCATCGACGCCTTCGACCGCAACCGCCACATCGACGAGATTGCCATCGTGATGAACCCCGCCTGCATAGACCAGATGGAGAGCATCATACTCCGCAACAACTGGCGAAAGGTGAAGAAACTGCTCAAAGGTGGTGCCGAACGCTATATGTCCACCCTCTCGGCCGTTCAGGCCTACGACGGAACCGACGAGGTCAACCTGCTCTTCCACGACGCGGTGCGCCCCCTGGTGAGCCAACAGATTATCGACGATGTCGTGGATGCCCTCTCCCGCAACGAGGCCGTCGACGTGGCCGTCCCAGCCACCGACACCATTATCCGTGTCGACGAGGCCGGCTCCTGCATCGACGACATACCGCAACGGCGTCTGCTCATGCGCGGCCAAACCCCTCAGGCCTTCCGCCTTTCCGTCATCCGCGAAGCCTATCGGCGTGCACTCGCCGAAGGTAAGATAGAAAGCACCGACGACTGCGGAATAGTCCGCAAATACATGCCTCAGGTGAACATCGCCGTCGTCCGCGGGGCCGAGTCAAACATCAAGCTCACCTACAAGGAAGACACCTTCCTGATGGACAAACTCTTCCAGCTGCGGAGCGCCACGCTGCACGAGACCCAGGACCTCAGCGCCCTCAGCGGCAAAATCCTGGTGGTCTTCGGCGGCAATTCGGGCATCGGCCACGAGCTGAGACTGCAAGCCGAAGCCGCCGGCGCAAAGGTATACTCCTTCTCTCGCAGCACCACCGGCACCGACATCGCCGAGATGGCGCATGTCGAGGCGGCTCTGAAGAGCACCGCCGCTTCGGCGGGTCATATAGACTATGTGGTCAACAGCGCCGCCATCCTGGCCAAGGAGCCTCTCGCCACCATGGACCGCGGCCTAATCGACACCATAATCCGCACCAACTACAACGGCATGGTCAACGTGGCCCTCGCCTCCTACCCCTACCTGAAACCGACGGCCGGCCAGCTGCTGCTCTACACCTCCAGCTCCTACACCCGCGGACGCGCTTTCTACAGCATCTATTCGTCCACCAAAGCCGCCGTGGTCAACTTCATGCAGGCCGTGGCTCAGGAGTGGGAACCCGACGGCATCCGCGTGAACGTCATAAACCCCGAACGCACCAAGACCCCCATGAGGGTGAAGAACTTCGGCGTCGAGCCCGACGACACTCTGCTCAAAGCCGACGAGGTGGCTCGGGTGTCTCTCCAAACCCTCCTCTCCGATTTCACCGGCGAGGTAATCGACGTAAAGATAAAAAAGATTTGACGGCATGAAAGCCCTGCTTTTCGCAGCCCTGTATCTCGTCTACCCACTGTCGTTCCTCTTCCCTCGAAGCCGCCGCAAGTGGGCCTTCGGCAGTTTTCGCGGCGCCTTCAACGACAATGCCAAGTACCTCTTCATTTACTGCTCCGAGCATTGCCCCGACATCCACTCCGTATGGCTGAGCAAAAGCATGAAGACCGTGCGCGAGGTACGGCGCCTGGGGCTCGAAGCTCATTTCATCGCCAGCCCCAGCGGAATCTGGCACGCCCTGACTTCGAAGTACTGGTTCTTCAACTCCTACACCTCTGACATCCTCTTCGCCCTCTCCGGCGGCGTCGTGGCCGTAAACCTGTGGCACGGCGTGGGACTGAAGCGCACGGAGTTCAACATCAACCACGGCAAACTCGCCGAGCGCTACCAGCAGCGCAAGTTCCGTGAGGTCTACTTCCACCCGGAGTCTTTCCGTAGGCCGGACTGGCTCCTCTCCTCCACCCCGTTCCAGACCCATATGTTCGCCAGCGCGTTCCGCATTCCCGAAGGGCGATGCCTCGAACATGGCTATCCGCGCAACGGCATCCTGACCTGCAGCGACGGCGAACGGCAAGCCTTTATTGCCCGCTACGAGTCGGAGCTGACCAAAGAGCTGCTCCGCAACATCGAGTCCGGCACCTACACGAAGGTATACATTTATATGCCCACCTGGCGCGACTCGCAGCGCAACGTCTTCACACAAAGTTTCGACCTGCCGCGGCTCGACGCCATGCTGCGCGAGAAGAAGGCCCTGATGCTGCTTAAACCACACGCCAACGTCATTGTTGACCGCAAGGAATTTGCTCAGCTGACCAATATCATACTGGTTGACGGCACGATGGACATCTACCCCGTACTCCCGTACACCGACGTGCTTATTACCGACTATTCGTCCATCCTCTACGACTACCTGCTGATGGAGGACAAAGACGTCATCCTCTACCTCTACGACTACGAAGCCTACCTCAACGACCGCGACCTGTACTACCCCTTCGACGAAAACGTGGCCGGCCGCAGGGTGTACACCTTCGACGAATTGTATCGCTGCATCGAAACCGGCGACCACACCCTCGACCCCGCCGAACGTCGCCGCATAACAGCCAAGTTTTGGGGCGACAGCGTCTCGGCCGACTCCAAGCAGATGCTCGTCGACAGGGTGCGCGAAGGCAAGCTGAACCGTCTTTAGGCGTTCAGCTCGAAAGTGTACTTCTCAATCAGCTGATCCAGGATATTCTCCTTCTCGATAGCCACCTTTTTCCAGTAACTTCCGTTGATGGTGTGCAGCCACCGCTCGTCGAATATCTCGACCATGTCCTGGTGGCGGTCGTCACCTTCGGCTATGTGGTCCATGCGCTCGGCACAGAAGGTCATGCCCGAGGTATCGAGTCCGCGGTAAAGCCCTTTCCAGTTTCCTCCGCCGGAATCAAGGTATGTGCCGTTGTAGGTGACAGGCATGAAGTCCACCTTGCGCCCGCAGGTGTAGGCGAATTTGAAGAACGACATGATACCCGAGAGGTACCAGTAGTCGTCGCGGCGGCGCTGCGGACCGTAGACGCTCTGGCGGTCAAGGATCGGCGCCAGCTGCACAGGCTTCAACAGGAAGAGGTCGTGGTCCGTGATGCCGAAGTAGCACGGCTGCCTATGGCATACTATGTTGCGGTAGCAGTAGTTGAGCGCCGCAGCGTGCGAGTAGCTGGGTCCCGCAGTATTGCCAAGACGGTTTTTCGGCAGACGGACATAGGCTATACCCTCGCGACGGCAGTAGTCGCGTATCTCACGCGAGGCAATCGGGTCGGTCGAGTTGTCGGCTACGATATGTGTGTGCTCGCCTTCGAAGTTGGCCGCCAGGAGTCTTGTGTGGAGAGGTATGATACGGCTGTTGTTGAAGGCTATGGTGATGATGTCGGTATGACGGTTACCATCAGGCAACCTCCCAAGAGACAGATTCTCCACAGTCTTTGATGTCGGCTTCTGCACCAGTATGATTCTTTCCATCAGGCGCACGGTGGAGCGGAATAAGATACGTCGTATAGTCATATCATCGGTTTTCTTTCGGGTTCAGTCCCTTAAGACCTCTGGTCACATTGCGGCGGAACGTCACCAGTTTGTTGCCCTTGGCCATCTGACCACGCAGCGCGAAGCCTGTCCAGAGCACCAGCGTGGCTGCCCATTTCACACCCTCCTTTACTATCCGGTTCAGGTATTTCCCGGTCCCGATGCTCCGTGTGCGATAGCGTTCGCTGACGCCGATGCCGTATGTCAGCCGATTGAAGTAGTCCTGCGTTAGCTTGTGCGGCGGTATGAGGTGGTAGAGGATTGCCGTAGGCAGGTAGTAGAAGCGCATCCCGCGCGTCGTCATCTTGTCGAAGAGGTCCTTCTCCTCGGCTCCTACCAGGCTGTTGCCCTTGCGTCCCAGCTCGGGGTTGAACAGGCCCACAGCGTCGAACACCGACTTGCGGTAGGCTGCGTTGCCGCCGCCCGGGAACGCTCCACGCGGAAATTCGCGCTCGCGGTCGCCGAGATGCAGCCTTCCTGTGACGAGCTGGCGTGTGTAGTGGCTCATCCACTCCGGCTCTTCGCACCCATCGTACCGCGGCACTATTGGACCACCAGCAGCCACGGCGTCGGCATGGCGGTCGAAGAAGTCGGCATAGGTCTTGAGGTAATCAGGGTTCACCAGCGCGTCGTCATCCACATATACCAGTATGTCGCCCTTCGACTCCATGATGCCGCGGTTGCGGGCATGCGAGAGGCCCTGCTGTTCCTCGGTACAATAGCGTAGCACCACCTGCGGGTGGTCGGCGGCAAAGCGGCGACATTCCTCCCCGGTTCGGTCGGTGCTGTTGTTGTCCACGAGTACTATCTCGTATTCACTGGGCGCGAGCGTGCCGTCGCAGATGCTCGTCAGCAAGTTATACAGGTACCTGTCACGGTTGTATGTACATATTATGACACTCAGCATGCCTCGGAGCCTTTCTTCTTGCGGTACACGAACACTATGGCTCCCGCCATGGCCAGCAGCGACAGCAGCGATACGACAAGGGTCACGTTGTCGAGACGGTGCAGGCGCGGAGCCTCGTTGCGGAACTCTATGACGTGGTCCCCGGCCGGCACCACCATGGCTCGCAGCACATAGTTGGCACGTATGTATTCTGCCGGCTGTCCATCGATATAGGCACGCCAGTCGGGCGCATAGTGAATCTCGCTGAACACGGCCAACTGTTCGCTCGAGCTGTGACTGCGATATTTCAGGTAGTCGGGGTTGTAAGGCCGTTGCGGCTCAAAGACTATGGTAGCCGTGCTGTCGGCCGCAAAATCGGTCCGCTCCATGGGATACTCGCTCCGGTTGACTACCGCAGTGGTTGCTGGGTTAATGTCATTCAGGGCCAATATCTCGTCATTGGCGTTGTCAACCTCCTTGACCGCAGTCACAAACCATGCGTTGCCCAGCGCCTCGGGCAGCCGGCGCACCTGTCCATCCTGCATCACCACATAGCGCGTGTTGAGCATAGCCAATACCTCGGGCTTTATGTGGCGCGAGAGGTAGAAGTCGATAATGTTCTGGTAGCGACTCAGCTTGGCTGCACTGTAACCGCCTATCTGCTTGTGGAAAGCCGACGGGTCGGAGTCGTTGAATGTATTCACCGCAAGATTGAGCACGCGGTAGTCGTGGTCGCCATAGGCGGCAGCCTGCTGGTCGATGTCGTAGTCCCACTGGTGGCGGCGCAGCTCTACCTTGCCCTTGTCGACGAAGCTATCACTGTCCAGATAACGGCGGTCTACACCCCAAAGGTCGACAACCACGAGCACGCCGATGGCGGCCACCACAATAGCCGACTTCTTGACCTTGTCATTGTTATAGAGCCAGAGAATTATGGCTGCTATGGCTATGAACGCCAGCGAGCGCCATGAGTCGGAGCGCAGCAGCGAGGCGCGGTCGCTCGTGAGGACGGACTTGATCATATCCCACTGGCTTCCATACTGCGCAGCCATCTGGCGATCCGAAAGCCCGCTGTATTCGAACGAACCACTGGCAACCAGCACACCGAGTATCAGCACGGCAAGCGAACCGGTGGCGATATACAGGCCGCGGTTCACCCGCTTGCGGTCGCGCTGCGGATCCAGCACGGCTTTCAGTGCCAGCACAGCCATGACTGCCACACACACATTGGCCAGCACCAGTGCCATACTCGGGGTACGGAACTTATTATAGAACGGCACGTGGTTGAAAACCCATTCGTTGAAGCCCATGAGGTTGCCGCCCCACGACAGCATCACGGCCAACACACTGGTCCCGAGCACCCACCAGCGCTCAGCACCGCGGGTAACCAACATTCCCACGAGGAATAGCAACAGCACCACGGCGCCGAAGTATACGGGACCCGAGGTAAATGGCTGGTCGCCCCAATAAAGTGGAGCCCGCTTCTGACGGAAAGTCTTGTAGAAGGCACTCTCCTCGCCGACCTTCTCGCCGCTGCCACCTCCGAAGGCGCCCGGCACCAGCAGTGTGTAGGTCTCGCCGCGTCCGTAGCTCCAGCTGAAGGCATATCCAATGTCAAGGCCTGTGGCTGTATTCTGCGAGTCGGCCCGCTCGTTCTCCCCATAAAGGTCGGCCGGGGTGACACTCAGCTCGTTGCCGCCGCGCATAGTGTAGCGGGCATACTCCTCGCTAACCAGCAGCAGACGTGTATTGCTACCGAAAGCCAGCGCCGCTCCCACTACAAGAAAGCCCACTTTGAGGGCTAGCTGCGGCACGCGCTTCTTCGCTATGGCCACCACCAAGTATGCTATTCCTATGGCCACACAGCCTATGGCAGTGTAGAAGGTAATCTGTATGTGATTGAATGCTATCTGCAGCGTCAGGGCTACAGTGAAGAGCAACGTGCCCCACAGCACACGGCGGTTGCGGGTCCGCTTCTCAAGCGTGGCGTCGACAGCCGAGCGTAGCGCCAGCACCATGCCGGCCAGTATAGGAGCCATCATGCTCATGGCATAGGCCTTGGTGACATGACCAGCCTCGATGATGATGATGTTATAACTGCCCAGTCCAAACGCCAAGGCGCCCACCACCGCCAGCCAGGGCGAAACCCCGAAGGCCAGCAGGGCCACATAGAAGCCCAGCAAGTATAGGAAAATGATGCCCACATTATTCGAGAGGCCGAGCCACTTGAGGTCCAAGGCATTCTTCACCGGCTCGAAGGCTGAATGCTGCGGGTCCGAGGTGATTTGGTAGCCCGGCATACCGCCGAACATGCCCGGTGCCCAGTTGGGCGTGTGGCCCGTCTGCTCGCGCACCTGCTTCTGCATGTGGGCCATCGACTCGTACTTCTGGATGTCGCCCTGCACGATGGTCTTGCCACTCAGCGCCGGCGACATATAGATGCAAGCCACCGCAAACAGGGCTGCCACGATGGCTGCATGTATCCAAATCTGTTTCTTCATTGTATGTGATGTCTGTTGTTTACTGTTCTGTCTCATTGGTTCCGGCTTCCCTGTCCTGAGGAGGAGCCCTGTGCAGGCGACGCCTGAGCCGGCGTGCTCCCAGGCTTGGTCGTGGGATATTCCACCCTGACATGGTAGATGCTGATCATGCGTTCCTTCAGCATCTTCCTTATCTGGCTCACATCGCCGTAGGTAAGGTCGCAGTTGTCAAGCTGGCCGGCCTTGATTTTGCCGTCTATCAAGCTGTCTATCATCTTGTCCAACGCCTCCTTGGTATGCTGCTTGAGGCTGCGGCAGGCGGCCTCGACCGAGTCCACAATCATCACTATGGCCGTCTCTCGGCTGTAGGGCCGCGGACCGGGATAGCGGAAGAGACTGGCGTCGAAATTGCCTTCGCCCTTCAGTTCCAACTCCTTGGCATAGAAGTAGCCCGTGTAGGTCGTCCCATGGTGGGTGCGGATGAAGTCCTGCACCTCGGCCGGCAGGTGGTACTTACGCGCCAGCTTCAGGCCTTCGGTGACATGCGAGGTGATAATCTCAGCGCTCTCGGCATACTCCAGCTCCCCGTGGGGATTGAAGCCCGACACCTGATTCTCCGTGAAATAGAGCGGGTTGCTCATCTTCCCTATGTCATGATAGAGGGCACCCACGCGTGCCAGCAGGGCGTCGCCGCCAATCTCGCTCACCACATCCTCGGCAATATTTGCCACCTGCATCGAATGCTGGAAGGTGCCCGGCGCACGGTTCGAGAGTTCTCTCAAGGCCGGCCGGTTGGTCGACGAGAGCTCGAGGAGCGTAAGGCTCGTCGTCATGCCGAAGATGCGCTCAAAGAGGTAAATCAGCGGGTACGCCAGCAGAGTCAGCAACGCATTAAGGAAGAAGATGAGGTAGCGCTCTGGATTGATGGACAGCAGGTTGGTGTCCTGACTGAGCACACCGGCGGTGTAAATCGACGAATAGCTCGCAAAGATAATCAGCGAGAGGAGGAAGAATCCGCTCCGGCGCTCCAGCCCGCGCACAGCCACTATACTCAGCATGCCCGTCACCACCTGGTAAAAGATGAACTCGTAGGAGTTGGGCACAAGGCTCGACAGGACAATCACCGTGGCAAGGTGGACATACAGCGCCACCCGCATGTCGAAAAAGACACGCATCAGGATGGGCACAATGCACAGCGGCACCAGCAGCACCCAGTCCGAATTCACCCTCACCACCAGCGCCACGATGGCCGACATCAGCAAGATTGTGGATAGCACCATCGTCACACGGCGGTCGTCGTCGAGAATGGCGTGGCGGGTGTTTTTCAGGAAGATGTACAGTGCCAGCAGGGCTATCACCGCCAGCAGGAACTGGCCGCACATCTCGCCCCACACGTTGTAGCGGTCCGAGAAGCGGCGGTCGCTCTCGGCCTCGAGGCTGCGCAGCACCTGGGCCGTCTCCTCGCTCACCTCCTCGCCGCGGCTCACAATATGCTCGCCCTCCATCACCATGCGGCTGTTGTAGCCTATCTGCGACAAGCGGCTGTCCAGCTCGAGGGCGGTACGCGCCTCGTCAGGCACCAGGTTGGGAACCAGCACACTGTCGCGCAGCAGACCCGCATCGAGGTCGGCACTCGTGATGTAGTCGCCCATTTGGTGCATACTGCCCACATTGCCCTCCAGCACCACGATGGTGCGCGACGCCGGGTCTCCCACATCTGACGGAAGAGCCATGTAACCAATACGGTAGATACTGTCTACACGCCGGCGCAGCACCGTCCGCTCGTGGGCCGTGAGGCCCGTGGCGGAAGCTATCCGCTCCAGCGTGGTACGCCGCGCCGTCGAGTCGACACGATAGTAGAGGATAGCTCGCTGACGCTCAGCCTCCTCCTCGCCGCGCATCTCGTCGGCTGTCTTGAGGACCGCGAAGTCGTAGGGCGCCACCAAGTCTGACCCGCGCCACACGGCGCCGACCTTGTAGTCGAAGTGCGCGCCATGCTGGCGGTGCGGGAAAATGGCCACTATCAGCGCCGCCGTAACCAGCAACGCCAGCACCCTGTATATCAGCGATAACCGCTTCACCGTCCCTGTCAAAATCTTACTCATAAGCCATAGTTAAAGCGCTGCAAAGATACGTTATTTTTGTCAAACGGCGGAAAAAACTTCCCCCTCACGGCCCAAAGGCCACCCAAAACCACATCGCAAGAGCACCCCCGCGCCCCCTCCCCGCGCCTCCTGCTCCATCCCTACCCCGATTAGTTAATTTAACATAACCAACCCCACACCCTCTCTACCCCCTCTCTGGGTCCTCTCTACCCCCTCTCTGGGTCCTCTCTACCCCCTCTCTACCCCAACTCTACCCCCCACCCCATTTCAATTTTCAATTTTCAATTTTCAATTCTCAATTCCCCCCCTTCCCCGCCCTTTTTTCTATTTTTTTTTCATGTCACACAATTTTTGGTGCAATAACGTGTTATATCATGGTACGAAACTAATTGAAATCAACAAACAAACAATACAAGACATGAAGAAAATCATCGCTTTAGCGGCTGTGGCACTTATGACTGTCGGCGCCATCCAGGCGCAGAACCAGTTCAAAGGCATCGTGAAGTACAAAATCGAATCCACCGGCCAGGTGGCCATGCAGATCCCCGACGAGGCCGCTCAGGCCGAGATTCGCGTCTCCGGCGAAGACATGTTCACCAAGAGCCCCATCTTCTGCGGCGGCATGACCGAGTGCGTCCTCGTCCAGGGCTACAAGCAGTTCTCCTGTGTCGACTACGGCCCCCTCCTCAACTACCTCCGCTCGCAGGACTTCGAATTCACCTACACCGGCAACGGCAAGCTCCTCCAGAAAGTGGAAATGAAAAAAGAGGACTACGACACCATCGAGGTGCCCGACACCGAACCCGGCCACTTCTACTATGAGTACATCGACGGCGAAACCAAAGAGATAGCCGGCATCACCGCCAAGAAAATGGTCCGCCACCTCTACGACGACAACGGCGAAGAGCACCTCATGACCATGTGGTACACCGACGAGCTCGGCCCCAAAATCAACATCCTCTTCGGCGGCATCAAAGGCATGCCCCTCGAGTGCACCATGGACGCCGGCGAAGGACGCGCCATCACCTACACCGCAACCGAAATCGTCAAAGGCAAAGTCAAAGAAGCCGACTTCCTCCTGCCCGACGGCTACGAGACCCTCAGCAACGAGGACCTCGAAACCCTCGGCACCGAACTGCAGGACGCCATGGAGCTCCTCCAGGGCGAATAATTCATCCGAACAAACTAAAACACTGTGAGTTATAGCTATAGGCGTGGCTGATTCAAGAAAGAAAAAAACACCCGCCAAGGGCAAGGGAAAAGGCAAGGCTGCCGCGAAGGGTTCAAAACCGTCGGGCGGCTTTGTCGCATTCCTCAAAAGCAGCCGCTTCGCTCACATCCGCGGCGCCTTCTATGTTCTCTTGGCCCTCTTCGCCACCCTCGCCCTGGTGAGCTACTTCGCCACCGGCTGCGGCGCCGGCGGCAACTGGCTGGGCAGCCTCGGACACTGGATGGCCGAACTGCTGGCTGTCAACCTCTTCGGCATCGGCTCCTTCGGCGTCGCACTGCTCCTCTTCGTCTACGGCATGCGACTCTGGAACGTCTCCGTCCTGCCCTGGTGGAAAACCTTCGGAAGCACCCTCTTCTGGATGCTATGGCTCTCGCTCACACTCGGTTACATCGGCGGCGCATGGGTGCGCGACGCAGCCTTCGAACCCTACGCCGGCATCGGCCTCCGGCTCGCCGCACCGCTCCACCACCTCATCCGCTGGTGGACACTCGTCCTCCTGGTCTTCGTCGCCGTCCTCTTCCTTGTGCTCGTCCACAAGATGGAACTGCCTGAGATTCACATGCCCAACGTCGACATGAAACGCGTGGCCCTCGGCATCGAGAAAGGCATCGAGGCCGTTGCCACCGACCACCACGACTCCCCCAAGCCCGACGACAAACCGACCGACGTCGACGACGCAAGCCTCGGCCTCTCGCCAGGCATGGCGCCCGAAGCCTCCGGCAACAACAACGACAACGACCCTGACCCCGGCGCCGACTTCGACGACGAGGCCATGAAACTCTTCCACTCCCCAGCGCCCGAAGCTGACATGCCCGTCGACAACGAGCCCGCCTTCAGCATCGACGACGAGTTCGCACGTGTCATGGCGAAAGCTACCGCCGGCGACCAGCCGTCCGCGGCCACCGACGACATCAACTTCACCATCGAAGGCGAGACCGACGACGACCCCGTCCCCGCCGTCTCGCCCCTACCCGAACCCGCAGAACCCGCCGAGGCCGACGACCCCTCTCTCGACGAACTCGACGACGACTACCGACGCCACTACGGCCTCGACGACCCCTACGACCCTCACCTCGACCTCAGCGACTACATCATGCCCGACACCTCGCTGCTCGAAGACTGGGAGGCCGCCAACGTCCGCGTCACCAAAGAAGAACTCATCGCCAACAAAGACCGCATCGTACAGACCCTGCGCGACTACGGCATCGAAATCACCGACATCTCGGCACAGCCCGGCCCAACGGTGACACTCTACAAGATAAAGCCCGCGCCAGGCGTGCGCATTAGCAAAATCAAGAGCCTCGAGAACGACATCGCACTCTCTCTCGCCGCTCTCGGCATCCGCATCATAGCTCCCATTCCCGGCGAGAGCAACGTGGGCATCGAAGTGCCCAACGCCAAGCCCCAGATTGTGGCCATGAAGACCATGCTCGACAGCGACGCCTTCCAGGCAGCCAAGGCCAAAATGGAACTCCCCATCGCCTTCGGCAAGACCATCTCCAACGAGTGCTTCGTCACCGACCTCGCCAAGATGCCTCACCTCCTCATGGCCGGCGCCACCGGCACCGGTAAGTCCGTCGGCCTCAACGCCGTCCTCGCCAGCCTCCTCTACACCAAGCACCCCAGCGAGCTCAAACTCGTCCTCGTCGACCCCAAGAAGGTGGAATTCAGCCTCTACTCCGCACTCGAACGTCACTACCTCGCCAAGATGCCCGACGAAGAGGACGCCGTCATCACCGACGTCAAGAAGGTGGTCCGCACTCTCAACAGCCTCTGCATCGAGATGGACACCCGCTACGACCTCCTGAAACAGGCCAAGGTGCGCAAGATAACCGAATACAACGACAAGTTCTGCAAGCGCATGCTCAACCCCGAGCATGGACACCGCTACCTGCCCTACATCGTGGTCGTCATCGACGAGTTCGGCGACCTCATCATGACCGCCGGCAAGGAAGTCGAACTGCCCATCGCACGTCTCGCTCAGCTGGCCCGCGCCGTCGGCATCCACCTCATCATCGCCACTCAGCGCCCCACCACCAACATCATCACCGGCACCATCAAAGCCAACTTCCCCGCCCGCGTCGCCTTCCGCGTCACCAGCGGCATCGACAGCAAGACCATCCTCGACACCGGCGGCGCTCAGCAGCTCATCGGACGCGGCGACATGCTCATCCTGCTGGCTGGCAAAGACATGATCCGTCTACAGTGCGCGCTCATCGACACACCCGAAATCGAACGCCTCGTGAAGTTTATCGGCGACCAGCGCGGCTACCCCGACGGATTCGAACTGCCTGAATACCTCGACGAGAACGAGGAGCCCAACAAAGAATTCGACGCCAAGAACAAGGACGAGTTCTTCAACGACGCCGCTCGCCTCGTCGTGAGCGCCCAGTTCGGCAGCACCTCCCTCCTCCAGCGCAAACTCCAGCTCGGCTACAACCGCGCCGGACGCATCATCGACCAGCTCGAGGCCGCCGGCATCGTCGGCCCAAGCAACGGCAGCAAACCTCGCGACGTGCTCATCCACGACGAGGTGTCTTTGGAAGAATTACTTAAATCCCTGTAAATATGAAAAGATGTATCATTGCGATAGCCTGCGCCCTGACCGTTGCGGCCTTGGCAACCGGATGCAGCAAGCAGAAAACATGCCGCTGTGCCATCCCGGGCAAGCCCATCGTCCGCGTCGTAACCATCGACAAGGGCGAATGCACTCAGCTCCTGGTCTACGACTACCACACGCCCACCGAGGCCAACGTGACCGACACGCTCTACTGCATGGACTACGAGTTTATGATAGATTCTGTCTATAAAGATTAAGCAAGACTATGAAAAAGATACTTTTCCCGGCCTTGGCCGTGCTGGCTCTGTTCGCGGCCTCTTGCGCCAAAGACCACCAGTGCAAATGCGAGACGACGGACATCACCGACGACGGGCTCCTGAAAATCATGACCGTCGACGGCAGCCTCAGCTGCGACGCCATCTCCCAGATGGGCTTCGAGGTGAAATACGTGGACACCGCCTCCAACGTGCAGTCGCTCCGTCGCGAGGAGGTCCACAGCGTGAAGTGCATCGACTATGGCAAGTGAGCTCTGGCGGCGCACCGCAGCGGTAGCCCTGCGCGTCGTGCTGGCGTGCGTGTTCGTCCTGTCGGCCGTGACCAAGCTGATGGCCATCGACGACTTCGAGCTCTATGTCTATTCCTATGGCTTCCTGCCTCTCGACGTGGTCTTCGTGGCCACCCGCCTCTGCATCGGCGTCGAGCTGGCCACCGCGGCACTGATCGCGGCGGGCTGGTGGCCGCGCTTCACCAAGCTGCTGACTCTGGGCATGCTGCTCTTCTTCTCCCTCTTCCTCTGCTACGCCGCTCTCATCGGGCGCCAGGAAAGCTGCCAGTGCTTCGGACGCATGGTCGACATGCCGCCCGCGGTGTCACTGCTGAAAAACGCCGTCTTCATCGTGCTCACCCTGCTCTACTACCGCCTCGACCCTGTGCCACGCGCCCTCGGCCGCGGCCTCTTCCTGAAGATTGCACGTCCTCTGGTGTTGGCGGCCGCCATGGTCGTCCCCTTCGTCGTGTCCGTCCCTGACAGCTGGATGTTCGGCGACGCTCAGCAGCGCTACGACGCCGACCTCCTTCAGCAGACCCTCCACGAACAAGGTCTCGACCGGGGCCACAAGCTGGTGGCCTTCGTCACACCCGGCTGCCCCTACTGCCGCATGACGCGCAGCAAACTGGCCTCCATGGCGCAGCGCAAAGGGCTCGACACCGCGGACATCGTCTACCTCGAACCGTCTGATATCGGAATGGAACGTTTCATCGGCGTGACCTTCGGCCAGCGCCCCCTGGTCCTGCTCGTCGACGACGGCAAGCCGCAAACAACCTACCACTACCGCAACATCAACGAGCGGCAGATAAGCCGTTTCCTGAGCCGCTGACACGGCCCGGGAAACGGTTAGTCAATTCCCATAATAAGCTTTATCTTGTCGATGCTGCTCTCCTTGCGGAGCTTGCTGTCGATGTCGGATGCCGACTGGCTCCTCAACACCTCAAGGAAGGTGTTTTGCATGTCGATGATATAGCCGCACTGGCGGTTGTAGCGGCGCAGGTCCTCGTTGTTCGTAATCTCGTCGATGCCCCTGTAGGCCTTGGCCATCCGGTTGTAGGCCTTCGTGATGTTACGGTAGGGGCTGTCCTTCGAGGTCAGGGTCTTCTCGTTGCGCTCTATCTCGCGCAACTTCTCTATGGTGGAAAGACACACCTGCTGCATCTGTATGTGGTCGTCGAGCATGTCTATGAAGCTGCGGCCTCGCTCCACGGTCGCGAAGTTGGGGGCCAGGTCGGCCTGCTTGCGCAGCAGCTTGTACCCGTTGGCCAGCACACGGTCGAGCTTCCGCGCCGAGGCTATGCTGTCGTCGTTGGCGGCGATGGTCTCGCGCCGTTCCAGCACCGACAGGTAGCTCTGCTGCACCTGCCTCACCTCTTCGAGCTCGTTCTCGTAGAGCAGGGCCTCCTCGGGCGTGCTGAAGGCGGGTATGGGAAGCAGCGTCTCGGCGATGGTCCTGTACGCCACCACCACATCGTACATCACCTTCCCCCGCGCTATGCCACGACGCATGATGCTGTCTGACCGCTGCGTGATCTCTTCTATCTGCGGATAGAAGTCCATGTACAGCTGCTGCGCCTCCACGAACTTGTTCAGCCCGTCTATGAAGAGGATGCTCTCCGCATTGGTGGTGAACGAGGGAAGCGTGTTGATGCCGTGGGCCACATCTTTGTACGACGAGGCAATCTGGCGGTACTTCTTGCCGTACTGGTTGGCTATGGCCTCGCTGTTGGCGGCGATGGTGCTGCGCAGCTCCAGCGTCTGCAGGTAGCGCTGCTGGATATTGATGACCGTGTGCAGGTTGTTGATATAGTTCTCGTACTCGCGGATATCGGCAAAGTTGACCGGCACCGAGGTATTCTTGAACACCTTGGAGTAGCTGCGATAGATGTCGCTGTTGCCCTTCTCGCACCGCACCTTCAGCACATTCTTGAAGTTCTCTATCTGGTATGGCAGCGAGTTGTGCCCAAGCACATTCTCCAGCAGGTCGTTCTGGAAAGCGTTGAGCTCGTCCAACCGGGCTATGCTCTCGTCGGTGGCGTTGCCGGTGCTGAGGTCGTACTTGTTGTAGACCATGAGGTAGCTGTAATAGAGGTCTTTGAGCTCCTTGATCTTGGTCTTGTCGGTGATGCCCGCCCCGTCACACGCCGTGACTATGGCGCGGTGGTGCAGTTCTATGTTGGAGCGCAGGTCGGAGGCTATGCGGTTGCGCTCCTCCTGCTGCCGGCGGGCCTCCTCTATGGCTCTCTGGCGCGCGGCCTCCTTCTCGGCCTCTATGCGCTGGTGTTCCATGCGGGTGTACTGCACACTCAGGCGGCCCATGAGGTCGGCCAGGTTGCGCAGGTGGTACTCATAGATGGGGAAGTCGGCCAGCACAGTGTTGCTGTCGAGCCAGATGAGGCTGTCGCGGAACTCGTAGTCGTTCTCTATGGAGTGGATGGCCTTTTGTGCACGGGTGCGGATGCTGACGCAGAGATTGGTGAGCGCCACATAGTCCTGTTCCTGTTCGCCCAGGTAGCGCATGATGCCGGCCGTGTCGCCCAACCATGCGGTGTCGATGTCATAGTTGCCCATTATCTCGCCCACCGAGAGGACGGTCGGAGGCTGCGGCTTGGGTTGTTGCTTCTTCTTGGGCTTCTGCGCCCCCGCGGCTCCACAAAGGGCCACGAGCAGGGCTGCCAGGATAAGACGTTTCATAGTACTGCTATTGTCTAAATGTCATACATTCGTTCGTGCTCACCGCCACTCCCCGTCAGTCGCCGTACGAGGTCGCATCGAAGCAGTGGGTGCAGATGCGCTCCTTGGGCAGGCCGATGGCCTGGCAGACGTCGTCGACGGTGTTGAATTTCAGCGTGTCCACACCGACATGCTGGCGTATCACCTCCACCATGCGGGCATACTCCTTGGTGGTGTGGTCGTGGTAAGCCTCGAGGTTGCGCACCGTGCCGCCCTCGAGCTCCTCTATGACGCGACGCGTGATAAGCTCGCGGTCGGTCTTGCTCTCGCTGAAGTTGAGGAAAGTGCACCCGTGCACCAGCGGCGGACAGCTGATACGGACATGGACCTTGCGGGCGCCGTAGTCGTAGAGCATCTTCACGTTGTCGCGGAGCTGCGTGCCGCGGACTATGGAGTCGTCGCAGAAGACCACCTCCTTGCCCTGAAGGACGGCACGGCTGGGGATGAGCTTCATGCGGGCCACGAGGAAGCGGTCCTCCTGGCTCACGGGCATGAAGGAGCGGCTCCAGGTGGGCGTGTATTTCAAGAGGCCGCGCTTGTATGGTATCTGGCGGCCATTGCTGTAGCCCAGAGCCATGCCGATGCCCGAGTCGGGTATCGGGCTCACAAAGTCGGGCGTGATGTCGTCGCGTTCACCCATGATGCGGCCCAGGTTGTAGCGCACCTCCTCGGCATTGATGCCTTCATATTCGGTGCAGGGGTAGCCGTAGTAAATCCAGAGGAAGGAGCAAATCTGCAGCTTCTCCTCGGCAGGACGCAACACTTTGATGCCGCCTTCCACCGTGACCTTCACCACCTCGCCAGGTCCGACAAAGCGGCAGGTCTCATAGCCCATGTTGACGTAGGAGTGGCTCTCGGAGGCGACGGCATAGTCGTTGCCGCGACGACCTATAACGATGGGGGTGCGGCCATAGCGGTCACGGGCGGCTATGATACCTTCCGGCGTGAGGATGAGCATATTGCAGCTACCCTTCACCCTACGATACACATTCTCTATGCCGTCTACAAAGTCCTTGCCCTGCGAGATGAGCAAGGCCACAAGCTCCGTGGGGTTGGTCTTGCCGCGCGAGAGGTCGGTGAACTGCTGGTGGCGCGAGAGGCAGTCCTGCTCAAGCTCGTCGATGTTGTTGATCTTGCTGACCGTGCAGATGGCAAAGCGGCCAAGGTGGGAGTTGACCATGACGGGCTGGGCCTCGGTGTCGCTGATCACTCCGATGCCGACATTGCCTGTCATCTCGACGAGGTCCTTGGAGAACTTGGGCCGGAAGTGCGAGTTCTGGATGTTGTGGATGTTCTGGTGGGCCTGCCCGTTGTCGAAGGTGGCCAGGCCGGCACGCTTGGTGCCGAGGTGCGAATGATAATCTGTGCCGTAGAACAGATCGGAGATACACGGGCGTTCACTGACGACGCCAAAGAAACCGCTCATTTTTGTTGTATTAAATGATTAATAATATGTTGAATATATACACGTTGCGACACATTGTCGTGAAAGTTTCAAAGTGCAAATATAGTGATATTTTCATAAACAACACTATTTATTTATAAACATCAAGGTTGATAATCAGTTTTAGAGAATCGGGGAATTTGACGTATCTTTGCAAACCGAAACAAAAGCACAACAACTATATGAAAACATTGAAACTACTACTACACAAGTACACGAGTATCAGCCTGATAACCCGTATCCTCATAGGTCTGCTCATCGGCGTGGCACTGGGCTTGACGGTGCCGGGAATAAGCGCCATAGCCATCCTGGGCCGCGTCTTTGTAAGCGCACTGAAGGGCATCGCTCCCGTACTGGTGGCCGTGCTGGTCATCTCCTCCATCGCCAAGGCCGGCCGCGGTCTGGGTCGGCGCTTCTCGTTGCTGATTGCTATCTACCTCCTCTCCACATTCATCGCCGCCGTTTGCGCCGTGGTGGGCAGCTTCCTCTTCCCTGTGACTCTCCAACTCGGCGACGTCAGCAACGTGACCGTCGGCGAGACGGCGGGCTCGCTGGGCGATGTCTTCACCAACCTCCTTACCGGCATGGTGGGCAACCCCATCGCCGCCGTGGCCAACGCCAACTACATAGCCATCCTCTTCTGGAGCGTCATCCTCGGCGTGGCACTGAAGACCACCGCCTCCAAGGCCACCGTCCAGGTGGTCCACGACCTCAGCGACGTGGTGTCCCGCGTGGTGAAGTGGGTCATCCAGTTCGCCCCCTTCGGCATCCTGGGCCTCGTCTACTCCACGGTGAGCGAAAACGGCCTGTCGGTGTTCTCCACCTACGGCCACCTGCTGCTCCTCCTGGTGGGCTGCATGCTGGTCAACACCTTCGTCTTCAACCCCCTCATCTCGTTCATCCTGCTCCGCCGCAACCCCTACCCTCTGCTGTTCACATGCCTTAAAGAAAGTGGTCTCCAGGCATTCTTCACCCGCTCGTCGGCGGCCAACATACCCATCAATATGGCCCTGTGCAAGAAGATGGGGCTGGACGAGGACTTCTACTCCGTGAGCATCCCGCTCGGCGCCACCATCAACATGGACGGCGCCGCCGTGACCATCACCGTCTTCTCGCTGGCCGTGGCCCACACGCTGGGCATCGACGTCTCCTTCGGCTCGGCACTCTTCCTCGGCGTGATAGCCACCCTCGGCGCCTGCGGCGCTTCCGGCGTCGCCGGCGGCAGCCTACTGCTGGTCCCCATGGCTTGCTCCTTCTTCGGAATCGGCAACGACGTGGCTATGCAGGCCGTCGCCATCGGATTCATCGTCGGCGTGATACAGGACTCCGTCGAGACAGCCCTCAACAGCAGCGGCGACGCCTTCTTCACCGCCACCGCCGAATTCCACGACCGACGGAAAAAATCTCAGTCATTGAACAATTAATCTCGTATTATGAAAAGGTTGCTCTTTTTGGTGGCGTGCTTGGCCACTATCGGAATGGCCCGTGGGGCCGACACGTTGACTCTCAGCAGCCCCGACGGGCGGCTGGCGGCGCACTTCTGGCTGGCCGACGGTGGCCGGCCGATGTATTCGCTCGAGCGCCAAGGCAAGGCGGTGGTCCGCGACTCGCGCCTCGGATTCACGCTCGAATGGCGCAAGAGCGACCTCGCCAGCGGATTCCGCCTCGCCGACGCCCACCGCACCACCTTCGACGAGACATGGCACCCCGTATGGGGCGAGGAGGCCAACATCCGCAACCACTACAACGAGCTTTGTGTCACCCTCCTGCAGGACCACTACCTCGACCATGAAGGCAAGCGCATCGACAAGCCCTCCATTATGCTCATCCGCTTCCGTCTCTACGACGACGGCCTCGGCTTCCGCTACGAGTTCCCGTCTGGCTCGTCGCTGGTGACCTTCTGGCTGACCGACGAGCTGACGGAGTTCCGCATGACGGACGACCACACGGCGTGGTGGATCCCCGGCGACTACGACACCCAGGAGTTCAACTACACCCAGAGCCGCCTCTCCGAGGTGCGCCGTCTGCACAACAACCCCCACCTCACCGGCGGATGGCCCTGGAAAAGCTTTTCCGACACTGGTCTGCAGACCGCCCTCCAGATGAAGACCGACGACGGTCTATACATCAACATCCACGAGGCCGCCGTGCTCGACTTCCCCACCATGAATCTCGACCTTAACGAGAACACATTCTCTCTCAAGGTGCACCTCACGCCTGACGCCACGGGCTATGTGGGCCGACTGCAGTCGCCCTGCTACACTCCCTGGCGCACCATCCAGGTGTGCGAGAAGGCCACCGACGTGCTGCGTTCGCGCCTCATTCTCAACCTCAACGAGCCCTGCGCCTTGGAGGATGTCAGCTGGATACATCCGGTGAAGTACATGGGTGTGTGGTGGGAGATGATTTCCGACCACAGCACCTGGGGCTACACCAACGCCTCCCCCTCGGTGCGCCTGCCGGGCGACCCCTCCCTGCCGCCGTCGCTGCAAGGCACCATCACCGACTCCACTAGGGCCAAGCCTCACGGCCGCCACGGGGCCAACAACGCCAACGTGCGTCGCTACATCGACTTCGCCGCCGAGCACGGCTTCGACGCCCTCCTCATTGAGGGCTGGAACATCGGCTGGGAGGACTGGTACGGCAAGGACAAGGACTATGTGTTCGACTTCCAGACGCCCTACCCCGACTTCGACCTGCCGGCGCTGAACGAGTACGCCCACCGCAAGGGCATCCGCCTCATCATGCACCACGAGAGCAGCTCGTCGGTGAGCAACTACGAGCGCTTCATGGAGCCGGCCTACAACCTGATGAACCGCTACGGCTACGACGCCGTCAAGAGCGGCTACGTGGGCCATATCGTGCCCCACGGCGAGCACCACTACAGCCAGCCCATCATCAACCACTATCACCGCGCCATCGTCGAGGCCGCCAAGCACAAGATTATGGTGAACGCCCACGAGGCGGTGCGCCCCACAGGCCTCTGCCGCACATGGCCCAACATGATTGGCAACGAGAGCGCCATGGGCACCGAGTTCCGCGGGAGGATTAATCCCGGCCACACCACCATCCTGCCCTTCACGCGTCTGCAGGGCGGCCCCATGGACTACACCCCCGGCATCTTCGAGACCGACATGGAGAAGAACGCCCCCTGGAACCGCGACCTGATGCGCCACACCATCTGCAACCAGCTGGGTCTCTACGTTACCTTCTACTCACCCCTGCAGATGGCCGCCGACTTCCCCGAGCACTACGAGCCACACATGGACGCCTTCCAGTTCATCAAGGACGTAGCCGTCGACTGGGACACCAGCATCTACCTCTACGCTGAGCCGGGCGACTATATCGTCACCGCCCGCCACCCGAAGACCTCCACCCTCAACCTCGCCGCCGACGGCGTCGCCACCCTCGCCGACGGCAAGAAAGGCGTCATCAGCAACACCGCCCGCTTCGTCTATGGCATCCCCGACTCACTTTCCACTCTCCACTTTCCACTCTCCACTCCATTGGATGTCTGGTACGTCGGCGGTGTCACCGACGAGCAGGCCCGCGAGGTGGAGGTGAAGCTCGACTTCCTGAAGCCCGGCGTCAAGTACGAGGCCACCATCTACGCCGACGCCAAGGATGCCAGCGGCTATGTGTCGGATGTGCATATCGGCTGGGAAGCCGCCCAGAAGGAGGGCTACAACCCCAAGGCCTACACCATCACCAAGAAGACCGTCACCAACAAAAGCAAACTGAAGCTCCGCATGGCCCCCTGCGGCGGCTTCGCCGTTTCCATCCGCGAGATAAAATAACCCAAACAGCCCATTAGACCCATGAAACCCATTAAGCCCATCCTCCTCAGCTTCCTGCTTCTGCTGTCACTCTCCGCCGCAGCCAAACCAAAGTCCTACACCCTTGCCTCGCCCGACGGGCGGCTGGTGGCGCATATCTGGACTGACGATGTAGTCGTACACTATTACGTTTATCTTGGCGACATACAGCTGTTGCGCCCCTCCCTAATAGATATCGAACACTCGCAGGGTGGCAAGACATTCGACGCGCTGACTGTGAGGAAGGTGACCCGTCGTACCATCGACGAGACAGTGGCTTCGCCCTTCACACGTCAGGCCACGATGCGAAACCACTGCAACGAGCTGACCCTGCACCTGAAGGAGGGTCTCTCGCTCGTGTTCCGCGCCTACAACGAGGGCATTGCCTATCGCTTTGTGTGGGAAGGGAAGCCCGGACGTGTGAATAAGGAAAAGGTGGATTACAGATTCTACGGCGACTGGACCATTACCGCGCCATACGTCAGCCAATTCGACTCGCTGCGCCACGATGTGCAGTACAGCACCTCGTTCGAGAACCAATACACCCATACAACCCTCTCGCAGTTGGACAAACGCCGCCTCTGCTTCCTGCCGCTGATGGTGCATTGCGACAAGGGCGTGAAGGTGTGCATCACCGAGTCGGCCTTGCTCGACTATCCCGGACTCTATCTGCACGGCACCGGCGAGAACGGCATTCTTGTGGGTGAACACGCACCACTGCCCCGCCGCGTGGAGCAAGGCGGCCACAACAACCTGCAGCTGATAGTCAAGGAACGCGAGAACTATATCGCCGAAATGGATCGCACCAAACATTTCCCGTGGCGCATCATGATGGTGGGCACCGACACAGAAATAGCAATGAACAATATGAGCTACCTACTGGCCGAGCCTTCGCGGGTGAATGATATCAGCTGGATAAAGCCCGGCAAGGTAGCTTGGGAATGGTGGAACTGCTTTAACATCAGTGGCGTCGACTTCCCCGCCGGAGTGAACAACGACACCTACAAGCACTACATCGACTTCGCCTCGCGCTACGGCATCGAATACGTCATCCTCGACGAAGGCTGGGCCGTCAACGGCGAGGCCGAACGCGACCGAAGTGGAGCGAACGACCTTCCCGACCTCTTCAAGGTAGTGCCCGAAATCGACCTGCCCATGCTGGTGCAGTATGCCAAGGAAAGGAATGTCGGCATCATCCTCTGGGCGGGCTACTACGCCTTCGAGCGTGACATGGAGCGCGTCTGCAAGCACTACAGCGACATGGGCGTCAAGGGGTTCAAGATAGACTTCATGGACCGCGACGACCAGCTTGCCGTCGACTTCTACCGCCGTGCGGCGGAGACCTGCGCCAAATACCATCTGGTGGTCGACTTCCACGGCGCCTTCAAGCCCGCAGGCTTCACCCGCACCTACCCCAACGTGCTCAACTTCGAAGGGGTCTTCGGTCTGGAGCAGATGAAGTGGGCCCCGACCACCGTGGACCAGATGCGCTACGACTGCGAGATTCCCTTCATCCGCCAGGCCGCCGGCCCGATGGACTACACGCAGGGCGCCATGCTCAACGGCGGCCGCTGGAACTACCACCCCTGCTGGATGGAGCCCATGAGCCAGGGAACCCGCTGCCACCAGCTGGCGCTCTACATCGTGCTGGAGTCGCCGCTCAACATGCTCTGCGACTCGCCAACGCACTACGACCGCGAACCCGACTACACCCGCTTCGTGGCCTCGCTACCCACGGTGTGGGACGAGACGCGTGTGCTGCAGGGCGAGGTAGGCGAGTACATCGTCACCGCCCGCCGCAAGGGCGACACCTGGTACGTAGGTGGAATAACCAACTGGACGGCCAGAGATGTGGATATTGTACTACCGCTTATCTCCCTTAACATCAGCGACATTGAACTGTACACCGATGGTATCAATGCACATCGCCGGGGTAGTGACTACCGACACGAAACGCCCAAAGCGGTCTTGCCGGTCATGACAATCCACATGGCTCCCGGTGGCGGCTTCGTACTCACGCTGCGAACTTCAAAGTAACAGAAAAGCCCCATGACACTCCCTCTGCACAAGTCCTTCGCGACGCACATTGTCCTGTTGCTATGCCTCTGTCTGGCAGGCTCTGTGGAGGCGCAGGAGAGGCGGGTGGGACCCAACGACATCGTCGTTCTATACGAGAACGATGCACACGGCGCCATCGAGGGCTATCCGCTGCTGGCCGCCCTGCGCGACAGCATGCAGCGGCAGACGTCCCACGTGGCAGTGGTCTCGTGCGGCGACTTCAGCTCGGGCTGCGCGATAGGGGCCATATCACGGGGACGCTACCCGGTGCGCATGATGCGCGCAGTGGGGTACGACTATGTGGTGCCGGGGAACCATGAGTTCGACTTTGGCGTCGACACTATGCGCCGACGGCTGGGGGAGCTGAACACAACGGTACTCTGCGGAAACTTTGCCCCGACGGGCAGAGGGAAGCCAATGGTCTACCCCAGCTCAGCCACGCGGCAATTCGGCGCGCGGACGGTGGCCTTCATCGGCCTGACGACGCCGTCGACGCTGACGTCGAGCATGCCTCTGCACTTCCAGGACAGCTCCGGGGTGTGGCGATACACGTTCTACGCGGAGAGCCTGGACTCGGTGCTGCAGGCCAGCGTGGACGAGGTGCGGGGTCAAGGCGCCGAAGTGGTGGTGCTGCTGGCGCACATCGGCGACAAGGAGGTGCCACCGCTGATAGCGGCAACGAGGGGTGTGGACGTGGTGCTGGACGGCCACTTCCACAGCGTGATACCGCACACAATGCTGCGCAACGCGGACGGAGAGGAGGTGCTATGGTCGTCGACGGGCACGAAGTTCAGCCACATAGGGATGCTCGTGATTCCGCAGAAGGGGGCGATATGGAACACGCTTCTGGAAACGGCCACGATGGGTGCGGCGAACAATGCGGTGTACGACACGATGGTGGCGGTGCGGCGGGCGTTCGACAGCGTCGGGGCACGGCGGGTGGGGCGCAGCCTGCAGCCCGTGACGCGCGACTACGACGGTGGCAGCCGGGCCGACTCTCCCATGGGCAATCTGGTCTGCGACGCCTACAGGGCCCTGACCGCGGCAGACATTGCGCTGTGCAACAGCGGTGGCATCAGGGCCGACCTGCCGGCGGGAGCGCTCAGCTACGGCGACATCTTCGCTGTGGCACCGTTCGAAAACAAGATTTGCGTGGTGCAGATGAGCGGACAGGCGCTGCTGGACGGGCTGGAGATGGGCTGCCGCGAGTTCCCGCGCTGCGACGGGGAGTTCCCGCAGGTGGCGGGCCTGACGTTCGAGATAGACACGACCGTCGCGAGCACGGTGGTGTGCGACCGGAACGGGGTCTTCGTCCGGGTGGACGGCGCTCGCCGGGTGAAGAACGTGCGCGTGTGGGACGCCGGCATCCAGGCCTACGTGCCGCTGAGGGCCGACGGCTCCTACCGCGTGGCCGGAAGCGACTACATGCTTCTCTACGGGGGCGACGGATACCGCTTTGCGGGAGCAAAGACGGTGCTCAAAGATATATGCAACTACACCGAAGCCCTGGAGCTGTATATCGTCCGGCACCTGAACGGCACGGTCGACAGCCGCTACGCCAACCCGCAGGGGCGTATCCAAGTGGGACACCGAAAGGTGACAACAGACCGTTGACCGTCGCCACCCACCCGGACGCCACCCGCCATCCCGGCCAGCGCCCACCCCACCCCATCGTGTCCACCAACCGATGGCATCCGCCATCCCTCATGCCGTTCCCCCTCCCCCCTTCCCACACCCCACCCTCTCTACCCCCTCTCTACCCCCTCTCTACCCCTTCTCTACCCCCTCTCTACCCCCACCATACCCCCACCATACCCCCCAAACCCCACCCACCATAAACCTTAAACCCTAAACCCTAAACCTTACCCCCCCACCTTAAACCTTAAACCTTACCCACCCTAAACCTTAAACCATAAACCTTAAACCCTAAACCTTACCCCCCCTATTTTTCACCCCTCAAACAATAAATCCCCCTCCGCGTCGTTCATGATATCACCTATATTAAATACGATGACGAAAAGACTGACCCGATACCTGGCATTGCCGCTGCTGGCCCTGATGGCGGCCTGCAACGACCAAGACTTTGTGGCTCCGGCATTTATCAGCGTCGACGCCTTCAAGGTAACAGCCCCCGACGAGGACGCCTTCACTACCGACAGCGGCTTCTACACCTCCAACGTGGTCGCCGCTCAGGTGGTCGCCGCCTTCCCGGGCGACGAGGCGGAAACCGTGCTCGGCAGCTTCCGTCTCCCCTTCACCATACCCGTGCTCTACAACGGAACCCCAGACTACATCATCATCTACCCCGAAGTGGCACACAGCGGCGTGATGAGCACCCTCCCCTACTACTCCTTCTACGAGGCCATCCGCCTCGAAGGCCAAACACTCACGTCCGGCGACACCCTGAAACTCGGCACCCTCACCACACTCTACGACAGCCGCACCGACTACCCGCACATCTTCGAACCCTTCGAACCGACCCAAGCCAACATTCAGATGGACTCCGTCGAGTGGATCCGCATCGACCGCGAAGGGGCTTGCACCGGCGAAGGCTACGGCCACGTCCACGTCGACCCCGCCGCCACACACGCCAAATTCGCCATCAACGTGGGACGCAAGTTCAACGGCCTCGACTTCTACGTCGACAACCCTCAGAAAAACGTCTACCTCGAACTCGACATCCGCTCCGACCTCAAAGTGCAGGTCAACATGACCTCACAGCGCTACGAAGGCATCAACCAAACCACCGAACAGGTGATGGTCATAAACCCCTCCGACGACTGGAAACACATGTATATCAACCTCGAACCCGCGTGGAGGGTATTCAACCACAACAAGAGCTTCTCCGTCTCCTTCTCGGCTCTCAACGCCGACGGCGTGGGGGGCGACGTCTACATCGACAACGTCAAGCTCCTGACCACTGCCAAGACCCTCTAAACCAACATCATGAAACGCAAACAGACAATCAAATACATACTCTTCGACATCCTCTCCGCCATGCTGGCATGGGCGGCCCTCTTCGTCTTCCGCAAGGCCGTCCTCGAACACATGGGCTTCGACGATGTCAACCAGGTCTTCCGCGACACCAACTTCTGGCTCGGCCTCGTCCTCGTCCCGGCCGGATGGCTGATGCTCTACACCATGCTCGGCACCTACCGCGACGTGCTCCGCAAAGCACGCCTCAAAGAACTGCTCGAGACCCTTCTGGCCTCCTTCGTGGGCGTGGTGGTCATCTTCTTCGCACTCCTCATCGACGACAACATCACCACCTACCATAACTACTACGCCTCCTTCCTCTTCCTCCTGGCCGTCCACTTCGTCCTGACCTACGTCCCTCGCGTGCTCATCACCTCCCAGACCGTGCGCCGCGTCCACAGCCGCCGCCTCGGATTCCCTACCCTCATGGTCGGCGCCGGCCGACGCGCACACCAGACCTACCTCGACCTCGAAAACCAGGAGACCTACTCCGGCGAGCAGTTCGCCGGCTTCGTCACTGTCGACGCCTCCGACAAGCCCTCCCCTCTCCTGAGCGTCATGCCATGCCTCGGCACCGTCGACGACCTACCCAGCCTCGTGGCGCAGCACAACATCGAAGAGGCCATCATCGCCGTCGAACCCGCCGAACAGGACAAAATCAACGAAATACTACGCTCTCTCGACGCCAGCGGCGACCTCATCATCAAAATCACACCCGACGCCCGCGACCTCATCGTGGGCTCCATCAAGCAGGACTCCATCTTCCACTCCCCCCTCATCGTCATCAATAACCGCCTCATGGCCGAGTGGCAGTACTCCGTAAAGCGACTCTTCGACATCGTGGTCTCACTGCTCGCCATGGTGGTCCTCTCTCCCGTCTACCTCGTCACCGCCATCATCGTCAAATGCACCTCCCCAGGACCCGTCTTCTACGCACAGGAGCGCATCGGCTACCACGGCAAACCCTTCCGCATGCACAAATTCCGCTCCATGTACGTCAACGCCGAAGACAGCGGCCCCGCCCTCAGCAAGGACAACGACCCCCGCATCACACCCTTCGGACGCTTCATGCGCAAAGTGCGCCTCGACGAGATACCTCAGTTCTACAACGTCCTGCGCGGCACCATGAGCATCGTCGGTCCACGTCCCGAACGCCAGTTCTACATCGACCAAATCGTCAAGCGCGCCCCCGAATACCTGCTCCTCCAACGCATCAAACCCGGCATCACATCATGGGGACAGGTGAAGTACGGCTACGCCTCCAACGTCGACGAAATGGTCGAGCGCCTGCGCTACGACCTGCTCTACCTCGACAACATGTCCCTCACCACCGACCTCAAAATAATGCTCTACACCGTCATCATCATCCTCCAGGGACGCGGCAAGTAAGTCAGCCCACCACTTCCGACAACCGACATGTAACTAAAACAAAATACCAATCCGAATCACTCACAAAAAGACTCAACAAGGTTTACTCACAACACCACCAGCAGGAAAAAACCACAATGGAACTTAACCCAACACCCGCAAGAAAAGCCTCGGAGAGGCTTAATCTCAATAACCCCAGACAAGAAAATCTCCAATTTTCGCAGTCTGGGGCATAAAGACAACCACCGCTCCGCGTCTCGGAGAGACGCCACTTCATCGCACGAATCATTTAATAAGGTATAACACAAAACATCAAATATGAACATCATTCGTTTCACTCCGTTCGTGGCCGCAGCCCTCCTGGCGGCATGCACCAACCCCGCCGCGCCTGTTCTCGACAGCCGAACCGACACCCTCTCCTGGGCCATGGGCGAAAACGTGGCCCGCACCCTGATGCAGGGCCAAGTGGTAGACCTCGACTACGACGTTTTCAAACAGGCCGTCGCACACACCCTCGACGGGCGCCAGCAGCCCATCACCGACTCCGTCTACAACCAGGCCATCCAGTACATCATGATGCAGGCCCAGATGAAGCAGTACCAAGAGTCCAAGCAGCAACAGTCCAACGTGGCCGCGCTCCAGGACGAATACTTCAAGAACCTCGTCGCCTCCAACCCCAAGGTGAAAAAGCACCCCAGCGGCTTCTACTACGAGGTGCTGCGCGAAGGCCACGGCCCTAAGGTGAAATACGCCGAGAGCGTACGCTTCGACTATCGCAGCTACCTCATGCTCAGCGGCAAACCCTACGACCAGACCTACGACCGGCGCCCGCCCATCGACCACGTGGTCGGCAGCCCCATGTTCCCCGGCCTCATCGACGGATTCCAGCTCATGAACGCCGGCAGCATCTACCGCTTCTGGTTCCCCTACCAGCTCGCCTTCGGCGAGAGCGGCTCCGGCGACATCCCCGGCTACACCCCCTTCATCTACGAAGTGGAGCTCCACGAACTCCTCGACTGACCCGCTCCCCCTCCCGAAAAGAACCACCCTTGAGAACCCCATAGGGGTTTCATATCAATAGCGACCATCTAATCAACACACCCCAAACCCCGTAGGGTTTCATATCAATAGCAACCCACCAAAAAAACCGCAGGGTGTTCACACCAACAAACGTGCCGACGGCACGTAACCCCATTAACCCCACACGAAACTTCGTTTCGTGTGGGGTTATACTCTCCCCTCCCCCACCGCGTGTCGAAGACACGCCACAACCCCACAAACCCACCCCACAAAACACCATTATTTTACATTTCTCACACATTTTTTCACAATGTAACTAAATTAGTTGTATATTTGCAAAACACATCCGAGTGACCCGGATTGCAAAATAGATTGTAAACTAATCAATTTGGACAAAATGAAAAACAAGTACTACGACTTGATCGACCAGACGTTCGACTTTCCACAGGACGAATTCCGCACCGAGGACAACGAACTCTATTTCCACGACATCCCCTTGATGGAAATCATCAAACAGTACGGCACACCGCTCAAAATCACCTACCTGCCCAAGATTAGTTCACAGATCCAACGAGCCAAGCGCCTGTTCAACGTAGCCATCGCCAAGACCGACTACTGCGGAACGTACAACTACTGCTACTGCACCAAGAGCAGCCACTTCGCCTTCGTCCTCGAGGAAGCACTGAAAAACGACATCAACCTCGAAACCTCGTCGGCATTCGACATCAACCTCATCCAGGAGCTGCACTCGCAAGGCCTCATCGACAAGGACAAAGTCATCGTCTGCAACGGCTTCAAGAAAGACCAGTACATAGAAAACATCGTGGGCATCTTCCGCGACGGCTTCCACAACGTCATCCCCATCCTCGACAACAAGAACGAATACCACACCCTCGACAGCACCCTCGACGACGGCCTGGAACCCATGCAACTCGGCATCCGCATTGCCTCCGAGGAGGAGCCCAAGTTCGACTTCTACACCTCGCGCCTCGGCATCCGCTACAACGACATCGTCTCCTTCTATGAGGAACAGGTGAAGCCGAACACCAAGTTCCGCTTCAAGATGCTGCACTTCTTCATCAACACCGGCATCCGCGACACCGCCTACTACTGGAACGAGCTGGCCAAATGCGTCAATGTGTACTGCGACCTCAAGCGCGTCTGCCCCGAACTCGACTCCCTCAACATCGGCGGCGGATTCCCCAGCAAAGTGAGCCTGGCCACCAACTACGACTACGAATACATGGCCGAAGAGATACTGGCCCAGATCAAAGCCATCTGCGCCAACCGTGGCGTCGAGGAGCCAAACATCTTCACCGAATTCGGCTCCTTCACCGTGGGCGAGAGCGGCGCAACGCTCTATAGCATCCTCGACCAGAAGCAGCAGAACGACCGCGAGCTGTGGTACATGATCGACTCGAGCTTCATCACCACCCTGCCCGACACCTGGGGCATCAACCAGCGCTTCATCATGCTCCCCATCAACCACTGGGACTGCGAATACCAGCGCGTCTTCCTCGGCGGCCTCACGTGCGACAGCGAGGACTACTACAACGCCGACAGCCACGCCAACGCTATATTCCTGCCCAAACTCCAAAAGGACAACCCGCTCTACATCGGATTCTTCCACACCGGCGCCTACCAGGAGAGCATCGGCGGCTACGGCGGCATACAGCACTGCCTCATCCCCGCCCCGAAACATGTCATCATCGACAAGGATCAGAACGGCGAATACACCACCAAGCTCTTCGCCAAAGAGCAGAGCTACAAATCTATGCTGAAAATATTAGGATACTGACCCAGCAGATTTCCCCTTCTTCAGGTCGCATGTGCAGTGTGCACAGCGGCCTGTTTTTGGATCAGCGTTGGCACAGGGACGCCGGAACTCCTTCTCCTTGTGCAGGAGCATCTTCACACCAAGCCCGCCCATCATCAGGGCCACGGCCACAACAGCCAGTATCAGTACTATAGAGAATGTCTTCATCAATCTCGATGTCTTATTACGGGCTGCAAAGATACACGTTTTTTCCGACATGGCCACAAAAAAAAGAGTACCGCATCGCGGTACTCTCTTGCTCCCCCTGAAGGTACTGGAACCGTCCTTCTCCAAGGGAATCCCTTGGTGTCAGTTTTCAATAATCCCACTATAAATCAGCGTCTTATGTATCATTTTTTGCGTTTGTTTTTCTCCGTTGGATTCGTTTTTTAATACTTGCTCGGTTACATCTAGGTTACAGCTTCTGACCTTTGTAAGTATCAAAACCAAGTGCAAAGAAACAACTTTTTTTCATTTGGGAGATTTTTTTCTTTCTCGAACAAATCAGCGTATTTGGCCATGTTCTCCATTCCCAGAGAATCAGGCCTGCCAGTACGACAAGCAGCATTCCCCATTGGATAAGGGCATTAGCCCCATAAACTTGGAAAAACATGATGTTGGTTTTTTGTTTGTGTTATTGATTGATTGTTTGAGTTTTTCTTTCTTTGGCGAAGGCATATACCGCCCACACGGCGGTGAGTACGAGCGACATGGGCACGCCGACGGTGAGCATCTCGCGAAGCATCACCTCGGCGCCACCGACTTCGGTGAGGGCTGTGAAGAAGGGGTAGCGCCAAGTCACCTCGCCGTTGATGATGTGGTCGACGACAAGCATCACGGTGCCGCCCCAAAGCATTTTCTCCAGCGTCGGCACATGACGCAGCAGTGGAGAGGTCTCCGGTGTGTTGATTTTCTTGGTGTTCAATTTGCGGTAGATTGTGGTGGCCACCGCTTGTGTCATGGGTACTATAAAGCAAGCCATAGTTGTTAAAGTTTGAAGGTTATACTTTTATCTCGCGTATTTCCACTTCGTTGCCGCGGAGCAGCCAGGTGTTGCCGCTGCCGCAATGTGGGCAGGTGCGTCCGTGGGCGACGGTGGGATATTCACTCTTGCATTGGTCACACCAGGTGACGGCGGGTATAGTGTTCATCTCCAGTTCGCAACCTTGCAGCAGAGGTTCCTTGTCGGCAGCCCAGCGCCAGCAGTCGCCGAGCAAGTGGGGTACCACGGTTGACACCTCGCCGATGTCCATCACCACAGAGGCCACATGTTCCACATGGTTGGCTTCCGCCACCTGCTTCACATCGCGGATGATGTAGAACACTATGCCCAACTCGTGCATCAGTCTTTCTTGCTGAAGATGATTTTACCGGTGCGTTTTATCATGTAGGGTAGTATGCCGCTGAATTTATCCTCCGAGGTGCGCATGATGCTTGCCTCGGGATGCTCACGGAAGAGGTGGATGGCATCGAAGGCGCATTTGGTGGTGCAGATGCCGCAGCCTATGCAGCGGTTCTCGTCAACTACCGAAGCGCCGCAGGAGAGGCAACGTGAGGTTTCGATGTGCACCTGCTCCTCTGTGAGGGTATTCATGTACTCGCTGAACTTGTCGGGCTGTTCGGTCACGCCTTCCTCCTGACGTGAGGCGTTGTCGTAGCTCTCCACGTGGATGTCATCCTTGTCCAGCTCAATGAAGTCTCGGCGGTTGCGCCCGATGGTCATGTGTCCGTGCTGCACATAGCGGTGCAGGCTTTCGGCGGCCTCATGTCCGGCGGCTATGGCATCGATGGCGAACTTGGGCCCGCTGTAGCAGTCGCCACCCACGAAGATGTCAGGTTCGGCCGTTTGGTAGGTGAGTTTGTCGGCTACAGGATATACGCCACGTGTAAACTCCACCTTGGTGCCTTTCAGCAGGTCGTTCAGCACCACCGTCTGGCCGATGGCGAAGATGACCACGTCGGCGTCGAGGGTGATGGTGTCGTTCTCGTCATACTTTGGCGCGAAGCGGTGCTGCTCGTCGAACACGGAGATGCATTTCTTGAAGACAATGCCGCTGACACTACCTTCGCCGAGCACCTCTTTGGGACCCCAGCCAGGGTTTATTGTCACACCGTCTTCACGGGCTTCGCGGCGCTCCTCCAGGGATGCAGGCATGATATCCTCGGTCTCCAGAGAGAGCATGGTGACTTCTGCTGCACCGCTTCGTTTGGCCACACGGGCTGCATCAATGGCTACGTTGCCACCACCCACGACGACCACCTTGCCACTCACTTTCGTGTTTCCGCAGTTGGCGGCATGCAGGAAGTCGATGGCTGTGGTAACGCCGGTGAGGCTCTCTCCCGGGATGCCAGGCAGGCGGCCTCCTTGGCAGCCGATGGCCACATAGAAGCCTTTATATCCATCCGCGCGTAGCTGCTGCAGGGTGATGTCCTTGCCCACCTCCACGCCGGTACGTATCTCCACGCCTATCTCGCGCATGATGTCAATCTCGGCCTTGATGACGGCCTTGTCCAGTTTGTACGACGGGATGCCGTATTGAAGCATGCCGCCGGGGATGGCGTTCTTCTCGAACACTGTGGGACGATAGCCCATAGTGGCGAGATAATAGGCGCAGCTCAAGCCCGCAGGGCCACCGCCGATAATGGCAATCTTCTCGTCCCAACGTTTGAGGACGCTTGACGCAATATTGATTTCCGGCACGAAGCGGTGCTCTGCATGCAGGTCCTGTTCGGCGATGAATTTCTTCACGGCGTCGATGGCTATGGGCTTGTCAATGGTGCCGCGGGTACAGGCATCCTCACAGCGGCGGTTGCAGACACGGCCGCAGACGGCGGGAAACGGGTTCTCACGTTTGATGAGCTCCAATGCCTCGCGGTATTTCCCTTCGGCGGCTTTCTTCAGGTAACCCTGCACGGCGATATGCGCCGGACAGGCGGTCTTGCATGGCGCAGTGCCCGTGGGGTAGCAGTTGATACGGTTCTTGTCGCGATAATCCTCATCCCATTTGTGCGGCCCCCATTTCTTTGCGTCGGGCAGCTCCTGCTTGGGATAAGTCTGCTCGCCGTGCTTGGTGCAAAGCTTTTGTCCCAGACGGACGGCTCCGGCGGGACAGTATTCCACACAGCGGCCGCAGGCTACGCAATTCTTAGGCTCTACTTTGGCCACATAGGCGCTACGGCTCATGTTGGGTGTGTTGAAGAGCTGTGATGTGCGCAGGGCATTGCATATCTTGACATTGCAGTTGCAGATGGCGAATATCTTGCCTTCGCCGTCGATATTGGTCACCTGGTGTACAAAGCCGTTGTCCTCGGCAATCTTAAG
>CAMVAA010000004.1 GCA_947165345.1 uncultured Bacteroidales bacterium | reverse complement strand
ACACGGCCTCGTATTCGTCGACGCCGACAATCAGCGCCTCATGGACGAAGCCTCGCGTCTGGCCACCATCCCGCCCACCGAGAGCTTCCTGCCTGCCTACGTGCCCGCCAACCCCGTCCTGAGCGAGGAGGCGCTGCGCGAGACACCACTCGGCGTGGTCACCTACGGCACCGCCGCCGAAGCCGACGTCCGCGGCACCGTCACCACCGCCGACGGCAACCCCTACCTGCGCTTCTACTTCGAGGTCGGCGACAACGTCTACACCGTGCAGACTCACCTCCTCGGCAACTACAACTTCGCCAACTGCATGGCCGCCGTGGCCGTGGGACTGCATTTCGGCGTCGAACCGTTCGACATCAAAGAGGCCATCGAACAGTACGTCCCACGCAACCAGCGCTCCGAATACCGCGAGACCACACGCGGCAACCGCCTCTACCTCGACTGCTACAACGCCAACCCCTCGTCGATGGCGGCCGCCGTGGCCTCGTTCCGCTCCATGGGCGGCGACATGGCCATCGTGGGCGGCATGAAGGAACTGGGCGACGTGAGCCGCAAGGAACACGAACACCTGGTGCAGATGCTCGAAGACAGCAAGCTGAAACGGGTGCTGCTGGTGGGCCACGAGTTCGACGGCATCGCCCTGCCTCAGGGCATGGAGCCCTACCAGACCACCGAGGCCGTGGCCGCCGAACTCTCCGCACACCCCGTGACAGGCCTCTCCATCCTCGTCAAAGGGTCCAACGGAAACCGCCTCTGGACTCTCGAGGAGCTGCTGTAGAAAACATTTTTGTCACCCATTGACAAAAAGTTTGTATCTTTGCACCGCGAAACAATACAATCTGCACAGATGAAACATACCATATTACTGCTCGTTTCAACCCTGATGGCAATGGGTGTTGCCATGGCCCAGAAGCCTGTCTACGAGAGCGCCACACAGACTTTCGGCTACAAGAACGCCGACGGTTCGTGGAAGATTGCACCTCGGTTCCAACGGGCCGGCGACTTCAACGGGAGCATCAGGAAATGGGCCTCCGTCAAAGTCGACGGCTACTGGGGCAACATCGACGAGGACGGAAACATGATCAGCCGCAACATATTCCCCGACAGGTCTGTGGCCGAGGACGCAGGTCGCGAGTGGGAAGCCATGAGCGAACCCGGCAAGTGGGTCTACCCCGCCCGCAACAAAGCCGACGGTCGCTGGGGCTATGTCGACTACTACGGCCGCTGGAAATACCAGCCTGTCTACCAGGCCGCCAACATCCACAAAGGCAAAGACCCCAAGAGTTATGCAGCCGTCAAGAAAGACGACCGCTGGGGGTGCATCGACGGACGCGGCGTACTCGTCATAAACAACATCTTCCACACCGCCGAGCAGGCCGAGGAGGCCGGACAGCAGTGGGCCATCGCTCGCAACTACTACACCTGGCGTCTCCCCGTCACCAATCCCAAGACCGGCCTCTGGGGCTTCGTGGACTACCTTGGCCGCTGGGCTGTGCAGCCTCTCTACGAGGACCGCGCTCCCTTCGGCAACGACAACAACTACCCCTACACCCAAGTGAAGCAGGAAGGCCGTTGGGGCAACATCGACCGCAACGGCAACATCGTCACCACACCCATCTTCTTCGAACAGAAAGACGCCGCCTACGCCCTGATGCAGTTCGAACACGGACGCACTCTCGAAGGCTGGCGCTTCCCCGTCACCAATCCCGCTAACAACAAGTGGGGCTGGGTCGACTGGAGCGGCGAATGGCGCATTCAGCCCATCTACGAGGACGCCTCGCACTTCGCCAACGACACCGGCCTCTTCGCCACCGCCAAACTCGACGGCTTCTGGATGGTCATCGGCGACACCGGCGACTACCTCTCGCGCAACGTCTTCACACTCTCCAGCGAAGCCTGGCTCGCCGGCGATCAGTGGGACCGCGGCGAGGAACTGGGCCACTGGCTCTACCCCATCATGGACCAAGGCACCCAAGCCTGGGGCTATGTCGACTACAAAGGCGAATGGGTTATCAAACCCACCTTCGAGGGCGCCAAGCTCTTCACCTACGTCTGGAACAATCGTGTGGCACCTGCCAAGATGGACGGCAAATGGGGCTGCATCGACCACACAGGACAGTTCGTCGTCAAGAACCAATACGCCACCTCGGCCGAAGCCCAAATGGCCGGCCGACGCTGGGCCGAAGGCAAGAAGTTTTAAGTAGAAAACGGGAAACGGAAAGTGGGAAGTACTCTAATCAATGGATAGTCCGCTACAAGACAAGAGCTTTGCCTTTGCACTGCAAATCATCAAACTCTCCCGTCACCTGAAAGAGGACTATAATGAGTACGACATCGCACGGCAGATTCTGAAAAGCGGCACCAGCATTGGAGCCAATATCAGGGAGGCGAAAAACGCCCAGAGTCCATCGGACTTCATAAGCAAAATGTCCATCGCATTGAAAGAATCCGATGAAACCCAATATTGGCTCGAGTTGATTCATGCGGCCGATATGATGACTTCTAATGACTATCAATCAGCCGACAAGGACCTCAGAGAACTCATTGCAATGCTTGTATCATCCATCAAAACAAAGAAGAACAGGTCATGAAGACGCTCATTCATAACGCCACGATTGTAAACGAGGGAAGTATATTTCGTGGTTCAGTTATTATTAACAATGATATTATAGAAGAGATTGTGGAAGGCGATACTTTCCACTTTCCACTTTCCACTTTCCACTTACAAGAGGCCGAAGGCCTCTTGCTGCTACCCGGCGTCATCGACACCCATGTCCACTTCCGCGACGGCGGACAGAGCGAGAACCCTGCCGGCACCTTCTACAGCGAAAGCCGCGCCGCACGCGCCGGCGGCGTCACCTCGGTGGTCGACATGCCCAACACCAAGCCGCAGACCGTCACACTCGAGGCACTGGAAGCCAAAGAGGCCCTCGCCGCACGCGACAGCGCCGTCAACTACGGCTTCATGCTCGGTGCCACAAACGACAACATCGACGACCTGCTGGCCATCGAGCCCACACGCTATGCCGCCATCAAACTCTTCCTCGGCTCGTCGACAGGCAACATGCTGGTCAACGACCCAGACCAGCTCGACCACCTCTTCCGCGATGCCCGCAAGCTCATCGTGGCCCACTGCGAAGAGGAGCGCGTGGTGCAGGCCAACCTCGCCAACGCCAAACTGCAGTACCAAGGCACCGACGGCGAGTCCGCCGCACTCCACCCCAAGATACGCAACTCCGAGGCCTGCTTCCTCTCCACCTACCATGCCATCGAGCGCGCCCGCCGCTACGGCACACGCTTTCACTTGGCGCACATCAGCACCGCCACCGAACTCTCGCTGCTCTCCAATTTCGACATTGACAAGAAGCACATCACCGCCGAGGTGACACCGAACCACCTCTGGTTCGACGACCGCGACTATGCCGAGCTGGGCAACCTCATCAAGTGCAACCCCGCCATCAAATCCAACGACGACCGGCTGGCCCTCTGGGCTGCCCTCGAAGACGGCCTCATAGACACCATCGCCACCGACCATGCCCCACACCCGCTCGAGGCCAAGCAGCGTCCCTACTTCGACGCTCCGAGCGGCATACCCTCCATACAGCACTCGCTGCAGATGATGCTGGAGACCGTGTTCGGAGTGGAATGTGAAAAGTGGAAAGTGGATAGTTCGAAGGAGCTGACCCAAAGGCTTTCCGCTTTCCACTTTCCTCTTTCCACTTTGATTACGAAGATGTGCCACAACCCCGCCCTGCTCTTCGGCATCGAACGGCGCGGCTTCATTCGCCCCGGCTACCAGGCCGATCTCGTACTGGTACGCCCCGGTGTGCAAGAGACGGTGACCCGCGAGAGTCTGCTCTACAAATGCGGCTGGAGCCCGCTCCTCGGACAGACCTTCCACACTCGCATAGAGCACGTATGGGTCAACGGCAACGACCGCGACGGCGGCGCCGTAGCGTTGCAATTCAACAAATAAAGAAAACCCTTCGGCTTATTCCCTCGCTCTGCGGCCGAGGCTGAGACCAGCCCCGACAAAGAGGGTGCTCCCCTCCCATGCCTTCTGCAGCGACTGCTTGTTGGCCAAGTCGAAGTCGTCGCGATCTATAAGCGACGCATTATAGCCCAAGAAGACACGCACGCGGTGGAACTGAATACCTACGGCCACCGTGCCGCCCATGTCGAAATGGGCATCTATCTGGGTACCCGTATTGCGGTAGTTGGCCAACGACGAGAGCCCGAGATTGAATACCGGACCGCCAAAGACTATCAGGTCCGTACTCATGCTGAGAGGATGGCTGTAGCTGAAGAAGAACGGCATCTTGATGTTCAGGTTCGAGGTCGTGGGATTGGTAATGCCGCTCAGCGAGTCGCCCATCTGCTCGTTGAGCTGGGCGAATGTGAGGTATATACCGGGAGTGATGCCCACACGGCCTATGAACGGCACCGTGAGCGACAAACCTGCCATTCCGCCCTTCATCCAGGCTCCGTCCTGACGCAGACTGTCAATCATACCGTTGCGGTAGGCAAACGTGTGCTCCTGATAGACATAGGCCACATTGACGCTCACCTGCGCCGCCGCGTGCCTGGGGGCCATGGCTACCAAAGCCACAACCGCCATCAACAACACTCTCATTTGCCGTCTCATATTCCTACCGCCGTATGCCATTCTGTCAATCCCGTTATTCTTAATCAAGTATGGAAACGACGGACGACCAACAGTGTCTACGTTGCTGTCCGTCATCCGTCGTTTCCCTTAAATAATGTTGATTAGAGGTTCAGACCAAGGCCAATGAAGAGGTTGCTGCCCTTGGTGGTGGTGTTGTCGTTCTTGTTGGTGTTCAGCAGACCCATGTTGTAGCCGCCATAGATACGGTAGCTGCTGAAGGTGAGGCACAGACCGGCGGTACCGCTGATGTCGAGGGCGCTGCGGTTGCCTTCGCTCTCGTCATACCAGTTGCTCTCGCCACCGTTGCCGAAAGTGAGGCCCAAAACAGAGGTAGCACCTTCCAGTTTGTCCTTGCCGCTCAGAGCATAGCTCACCGTGGGGCCGAGGAAGACAGACAGCTTGAGGTCGTTGGAGAGGCTCAGGCCATAGTTGAACAGGATGGGCACATCGAGAACCATCTGCGTGCGGGTGAGCTTCTGGTTGGTCGAAAGCAGAGCACCACCAATCGAGGCTCCATCCTCATAGGTCTTGGTGTTGTAGCGCACCTGCAGTCCAACGCTGACGTTGAGGTCGCCCGTAATGTTGGTGTTGTAGTTCACACCGGCAAAGAAACCGTTCATCTTCGCGGTGTCGTTCAGCGTGACATTGTTAGTGTACGTGGTGGTGTACGTCTGAGGAGCATAACCCACGTTGATGCCCAGCTGAGCATTAGCGGTGTTGCCTGCGAAAAGCAGACCGGCGGCCACAGCCACCATTGCGAAAATCTTTTTCATCTTTCTATTGTTTTAGTTAGACATTAAGTTTAATTATCGTGCAAAATAACGAACGGCGGCGCGGATTATTGCATCCACGTCACCGTTTCAGAGTCAGTTTTAGACGTTTGGGACTAAATGTATCATTTTTCCAAACGAATTCGTGCATCAACCGCAGTGACGTAGCGCGGATTGCCAAGCAGCGGGTTGAGGTCCATCTCGGCAATCTCGGGAGCGGCCTGCACCAGGGCGCTCACGCGGGCCACCTGGTCGGCATAGAGGTCAAGGTTGACGCCCTCCTGCCCACGCACACCTTGCAGTATCTTGTAGCCCTTGAGCTGCTTGAGCATCTCCTTAGCCTCGGCGGCGGTGATGGGTGCCAGCGCGCTCTGCACGTCTTTCAGCACCTCTATGAATATGCCGCCCAGTCCGAAGAATATCTGGTGGCCGAACTTCGGATCGCGGATGGCGCCGATATACACGTCGGTACCGTCCAGCATCGGGTACATCTCCACAGCGTAGGTCTCGGGGATGACAATCAGGCGGTCGAACTCTTTGGCCACGGTGTCGAGGTCCTTCACGCCGAGGGTCACACCGCCCACGTCGCTCTTGTGCAGCGGGCCGACAACCTTCATCACCAGCGGCACATCCTTCGAGCAGCCCACCTCCTTGGCGAAGGCCAGGGCGTCTTCTTTCTTGCTCACCTCGACGCTCTTCTTGCGGCTGATGCCGGCAGCGTCGAGCAGCTCGTTGTAGTCGCTGATTTCCATATAGCCGTCTTTGCAGCGGTCGATGGTCTTGCGGATGCGTGCCACGTCAATCCGGGGCAGCTCCACATGCTCAGGCTGCGGCTTGGGCGTGTTGTACACCTTGCAAATGGCGTTGCCGAGCACACACTCCTCCGGGAAGTTGATGCGGCCCTTGGCAATGAAGTCCTCAATTTCTTCCTTCACATTGATAATCGAAGGCAACACGGGGAAGATAGGTTTCTTGCAGGTCTTCATCTTCTGGTCGAGCAGGTCGTAGACCTCCTTGTTGCTGAACAGTCCGGGGCTGCCGAAGATGACCACGGAGAAGTCGATGTCCTCGTAGTCGTTCTCCACAGCGTCAATGATGTAGCCCAGCTGCTCGGCGGTGCCGGTGGCCAGGAAGTCGATGGGGTTTCCAACCGAGCTGCCGGCGAAAAGCTTCTCCAGCAGGGCGGGGCTGGCGGGGTGTTCCTTCAGCGAGGGTACCTCCATGCCGCCGTTGCTCAGCACGTCGGTCAGCATCACGGCGGGACCGCCGGCGTGCGTGATTACGGCGCAGCGCTTGCCTTTCAGCTCGGGGTGCATGAAGACGGCGCAGACGGTGGTCAGCTCCTGACGGTTCTGGCAGCGCACGATGCCGGCCTTGCGGAACAGGGCGTCGACGGCGGCGTCGTTGGTGGCCAGGGCGCCGGTGTGGCTGCTGGCGGCACGGCTGCCGGCGGCACTGCCGCCGCTCTTGATGGCAGCAATATGGCAGCCCTTGTTGATCAGGCTGCGGCTATGTTTGAGCAACCGCTGCGGGTCGCCAATCTTCTCCATATAAAGCATGATGACGCGGCTCGACTTCTCGGGGTCGAAGGTCTCGTCCAGGTGCTCCAGCACGTCCTCGATGCCCAGCTGTGCACTGTTGCCAACAGCCCACACGCTATTGAACTTCAGACCGTTGCTCATTCCGTACTCCTTGATGAACACGGCCGTGGCGCCGCTGCCGGTGATGAAGTCCACACCCTTGGGGTCAAGCGGAGGGATAGGTGCGTCGAAGCAGCCGCTATAGTTGGTGTTGAGGAAGCCGGTGCAGTTGGGGCCTATCAGCGAGCCACCCACAGAGTTGATGGTGTCCACGATGTGCTTCTCGATGGCGGCGCCCTCGGCGTTCTCCTCGCTGAAGCCGGCGCTGACGATGATGAAGCCCTTCGTGCCTTTCTCCTTGGCAAGCACGTCGACGGTCTGGGCGCAGAACTTGGCGGCAATGCAGAGGATGGCGCAGTCGACCTGCGGCAGGTCGTCGACCTTGGCATAGCACTTCACGCCCTGCACCTCGCTCTCTTTGGGGTTCACAGCGTAGACCTGTCCCTTGAAGGGGCTGTGCAACAGGTTCCACAGGGCCTTGCCGCCCGGCTTATGTACATCGCTCGAAGCACCGCACACCACGATGCTCTTGGGGTTGAGTAGTTCTTTTGCTATCATATCGATATGTTTTATTTTTGATACTGATTGAGACTGCAAAAGTACAAAATGTTTTCCACGTGACAAAATCTTTTTTTGAACTTTGCACCCAAACACCCTTCTGCCGCCAACGTGACCGCCCCCCGCAGCAAACCGCCGTACTTTTTTCATCCTTCCACCCCCACGCCTCTCTACCCCCTCTCTACCCCCTCTCTGGGTCCTCTCTACCCCCTCTCTGGGTCCTCTCTACCCCCTCTCTACCCCCCAACTTTCAATTTTCAACTCTCAATTATCACTTTTCAACTCCCTCAGCGGTAGTCGCCGCGGTCGGTGGGGACGTCCATGCCGATGGCTTTCAAGCGGGCGCGGATGTCGGCGGCGCTCTCGGCGGCTTCGCTGCCGGTGGCGAGTTTGTTGTTATAGATGGAGTACAGGGCGCGGGTGTCCTGGGGCGAAAGGTTGGGCATGACGACGTTGGCGCCGGCGGCGATGGCGCGTTCGCGTCCCTGTGGGTGGAGGGTGCCGAGGGCCGAGGTGGCGGGCAGCAGTACATGCGGGTGTATTATCCTTATGATGGCGAGCAGCCGGACGGTGAGCTCGACGCTTCCGGCGGGATGGTTTTCGAAGGGGGTGCCGGAGGCGGGTATGAACGGGCCTATGCCGACCATCTCGGGCCGGAAACGGTCTATGAATTCGAGGTCTTCGAGGATGGTGTCCAGCGTCTGGTATGGCGAGCCGACCATGAAGCCGGCCCCTACCTGGAAGCCGAGCTGGCGCAGGTCCTGGAGGCACCGCATGCGGTTGTCGAAGCTCATCTCCGAAGGGTGCAGACGGGCATAGTGGGCGGCATCGGCGGTCTCGTGGCGGAGGAGGTAGCGGTCGGCGCCGGCGGCGCGGAGGGCGGCGTAGCTCTCGCGGCTGCGTTCGCCGAGCGACAGGGTGACGGCGCAGTCGGGGAACATGGAGCGGATGGTGCTCACGATGTCGCACACGCGCTCGTCGGTGAACCAGGCATCCTCGCCGCCCTGCAGCACGAAGGTGCGGAAGCCGAGCTCATGGCCGATGCGGCAGCAGTCGAGTATTTGCTCTTTGCCAAGGCGGTAGCGCCGACACTGAACATCGCGCCGCAGTCCGCAATAAAAACAGTTGTTGCGGCAGTGGCTGCTGACCTCGATGAGGCCACGCATGAAAACGCGCCGCCCGTAGACTTCGTCGCGCAGACGGCAGGCCTCCTCCATCAGGGCGTCCACGGCCTGCGGGTCGCTGGTGCTGAGGAGGTGTTTTATGTCACTTGATGAGAAATTCATACACTGAGTCGCGCTCGATGTCTTTGTACACGGGCAGTATCTTGATGTGGGTGCCGCGCTCGAGGTTGATGGGGCCTATGTATATCAGGCTCTCCCTCGTGGGCGTCGAGAGGTCGGTGGTGTAGAAGATATAGGTGTTCGGCACCTCGGTGGAGATACTGATATTCATCGTGTTGTCGTCCACGCGGCGGGCGGTGAAGTGCGGCGTGAACGAGCCCTCGCAGTAGTTGTAGCCCTTGGCGTGGAGCCTGTCTTTCTGCACCTCGACCTTGCGGCGGAAGCGGTTCCAGTCTTTGTTGTCGCGCGGCGTCCACAGGCACTCGGCCGTGGCCAGCATGCGCGGCAGGAGCATATACTCGGCATGCTGCGGGGTGTTGATGTACTCGGCCCAGAGGTTGCACTGCCCGCCGATGACGTTGCGGGCCACCGCGGCCGGCGTCCCTTCGGGCACGGGGTCGAAGCCGTAGGCTTTGCTGAGGGTGACAAGGCCGCCTATGGAGGCTGGCTGGTAGCGCGGGTCGGCCTGGTAGTAGTCGACGTAGCAGTACTCCGTCGGGCACATGATGACGGGGTGTCCGCCGCGGGCCGCCGCAAGGCCGGGCTCGTAGCCGCGCCACGACAGCACGACGGCGTCGTCTGTCACAAAGGGATTGGTCTCCGACACTCCGTTGTCCATGCTCCAGCCCTCTTTCTTGAGGCCCATGATTTCGTCCCATCCTATGATGGTCTTGCCCCGTTCGGCAAGGTGCTGCTGCACTTTGCCCACAAGCCAGCTCTGCAGCTGCTCTTCGCCGTCCAGGTGCTCGGCCCTGATGCGGCGCTGGCACTTGGCGCAGGCCTCCCAGTTGTCCTTCCACGCCTCGTCGCCGCCAATGTGGATATACTTCGACGGGAAGAGGTCGCACACCTCGTCCAGCAGGTCGTAGAGCACGGTCAGCGTGGAGTCGTTGCCGGCGCAGAGTATTGCCTTCGGAGGCCAGTAGGGGCCTATGGCCACCTCGTAGGGGTAGTCGTCACACGCCAGCTGCGGCATGGCGGCCAGCACGGCGCTCACGTGGCCGGGCAGCTCCACCTCGGGGATGACCTCGATGCCGCGGTCGGCGGCGTAGCGTATCACGTCGGCAATCTCCTCCTTCGAGTAGTAGCCGCCGTAGGTGGCGCGCTCCCCTTCCCGCGCCGGCTCGGCCTTGCCCCACGGCACGTCGTCGCGGTCCACCCGCCACGAGCCCACCGTGTTCAGCTGCGGGTATTTCTCGCTCGGCAGGCGCCAGCCGTGGTCGTCGGTGAGGTGCCAGTGCAGCTTGTTCATCTTGTAGGTGGCCATCACGTCGAGCACCTTCTTCACGTGCTTCACGTTGAAGAAGTGGCGGCTCACGTCGAGCATCACCCCGCGCCACGCAAACCGCGGATAGTCCAGTATGGTGCACTCGGGCATGGTGATGCTCCGGTAGGTGGTCTTCAGCACGTCGGCCGGAAGCAGCTGCACCAGCGTCTGGTAGCCGTACAGCAGGCCCGTCTCGCTGTTCGCGCTGATGCGTATGCCGCCGTTGCGCACCTCCAGCAGGTAGCCCTCCGTGCCTATCTCGGAGTTCACGGTGTCGTTGAGCACCAGCGATATGTCGGCCTCCGACGACGTGGGCACCAGCGAGGGGTGCATGTGCGCCGAACGGAGCGATTTCATGATGTACTTGGCCGTGGGCGAGTTCTGCCCGAAGCCCTGCACGCTCAGGCGCGGGTTGCCGCGCAGCGTGAACGTGCCCTCCTTCTGTACGCAGAACACCGGCTCCGGCACTACGCTCACGTCACCCACGGTGACCGACCGGCCGCAGGCCGTTGCAAGTATCAGCACCACAAGAAGCGGCACTGCCAGACGTCTGACTGTTTGCATGTCTCTATGTAGGTTTGTTGTTGTTATGCCATGTTGTGGAACACGTTGACCACGTCGTCGTCGTTCTCGAGGCGCTCTATCAGGGCGTTGACGTCCTCCTGCTCCTCGGCCGACAGCTCGCGCATGGTCAGCGGTATGCGCTCAAACTTGAAGCTCTTGATTTCAAGCCCCTTGTCCTCGAGATACTTCGATATGGGGCCGTAGTTGCTGAAGTCCGCATAGATCATGATTTCGTCTTCGTCGCGGAACACCTCGTCGATGTCGCAGTCTATCAGCTCCAGCTCCAGCTCGTCCATGTCGATGTCGTCGCGCCAGGCCACCACAAACGAGCACTTGCGCTCGAAGAGGAAGTCGTTCATCCCCATCGTGCCCAGCTCGCCCTTGCCGCGCACGAAGGCGGCGCGCAGGTTGGCCACCGTCCGCGTGGGGTTGTCCGTGGCGGTCTCCACCACTACGGCCACGCCGTGGGGGCCTTTGCCGTCGTAGACCACCTCCTTGTATGCGGAACGGTCCTTCTCGGTGGCGCGTTTGATGGCGCGCTCCACGTTGTCCTTCGGCATGGACTCGCTCTTCGCGGTCTGTATCAGCAGCCTCAGCCTCAGGTTGCTCGACGGGTCCGGACCGCCGGCCAGCACGGCCAGCTCTATCTCCTTGCCGATCTTGGTGAAGGTGCGGGCCATGTGGCCCCAACGTTTCAGTTTTCTCGCTTTGCGGTATTCAAATGCTCTTCCCATTTTATTGTATGTTTTCTAATTTGTTGCTAAGATAAGCGGTGCATTCCTCGAAGGTCTTGAAGGTGTGGTTCTCGGGCACCACGGCCGGTATCACGTTCAGCGTCCGGAGCATGTACATCGGCTGCGGCTGTATGATGGTCATCAGGACCTCCGTGCCGCGCGACTGCAGGTCTTTGATGGCTTCCTCCATGGCGTACAGGCCGCTCTGGTCCATGAAGCTCACCAGCCGCATGCGGATGATGACGATCTTCGCATCCTGCGGCACCGTCTGCATCACCTCCTTGAACTTGTTGATGGTGCCGAAGAAGATGGGGCCGTTCAGGCGTTGTATGTAAATCTTGTGGGCCACCGTGTCCGGCATGCCGTGCTCGTCGTCCCACGGGCTCTCTTTGTCGAAGCCGGTCATCTCCTGGCTGCTGTAGCCTCCCTCCACCAGGTCCGACGCACGTTTCATAAACAGCACACAGGCTATCACCATGCCGATGCCTACGGCGGTCAGCAGGTCCACGAAGACGGTGACCAGGAACACCACCACCAGCACCACCGCGTCGGCACGCGGTATCTTGGGCAGGTCCTTGAACCCTTTGAAGTCTATGATGCCCCAGCCCACGGTGATGAGGATACCCGCCAGCACCGACAGCGGCACGTATTTCACCAGGCTCCCCAGCCCCAGCATGATGGCCAGCAGCAGCAAGGCGTGCACCATGCCGCTGAGCTGCGTGCGGCCGCCACTCTTGACGTTGACCACCGTTCTCATCGTGGCGCCGGCTCCCGGCAGGCCGCAGAAGAGGCCCGCCATGGCGTTGCCTATGCCCTGCCCTATCAGCTCGCGGTTGCTGTTGTGCTTCGTCTTGGTGATGTTGTCCGCCACCACCGACGTGAGCAGCGTGTCTATGCTTCCCAGTCCGGCCAGCGTGAGGCCCGGTATGATGGCCGCCACTATCACCGTCCCCCAGTCCAGACCCGCCAGGCTCACCTTGCCGTTGGCGAAGAAGGGGGTCGGAAGGCCGGACGGTATCTCACCGATGGTGGACACTCCTTCCATGTCAATGAACAGCGACACCACCGTCATCACTATCAGCGCCACCAGCGTCGACGGCACCTTCTTGGTCAGCAGGGGGAAGAGGTAGATGATGGCCACCGTGCCGAGTCCCAACAGCAAGGCCGTGAGCGACATGTCGCCCACGGCGGCGGGCAGCCCCGTCAGCAGGTCCACCATCGACCCCTTGCCGCTCTGCCCCACCAAGGGGTAGAGCTGCTGCAGGATGATGATGACGCCGATACCGCTCATGAAGCCGCTCAGCACCGGATACGGTATATAGCGGACATACTTGCCCAGCTTGATGACGCCGAAGAGTATCTGGAACAGGCCGCAGAAGATGGCCGCCAGCGCCATGCTCACCAGCACCGCCGAGAAGTCGGCGCCGCCGCTCGAGGTCCACGCGCCGCTCACCAGGGTCGCCGTGACCACCGTCATCGGCCCCGTAGGTCCCGATATCTGGCTGTGCGTGCCGCCGAAGAGGGCGGCGAAGAAGCCCAGCAGCGTGGCACCGACCAGTCCCGCGTAGGCACCCATCGATGCCGCCTCGGGGTCGTTCACTCCGCTGAAAGCCTGTATGCCGAAGGCCAACGCCAACGGTAGCGCTACGATGCCGGCGGTCACTCCGCCGAACAGGTCGCCTTTAATGTTGTGTGTGTCTATCAGTTTCATATTCTGCATTAAGTTTTGTTCGCTCTTCATCGTTCGCCCTCTCATCCTCCCCTTCCTCACCCCTCACAAACTCACCCATCCCCTCTACCCCCTCTCTGGGGCCTCTCTGGGGCCTCTCTGGGGCCTCTCTACCCCTTCTCTACCCCCTCTCTACCCCCTACTACCACACTTTAACTCATAACTCATAACTCTTAACTCTTAACTCATAACTCTTAACTCATAACTCTTAACTCATAACTCTTAACTCAGTCCAGCGCCCAATACACAATCGTCACGCTGAGCAGCGCCAGCCCGGCGCCTCCCAGCACGTCGCCCACCCAGTGGCGGTTATTGTATATCCTCATCATCCCCACCGCCGCGGCCACGGCATAGCCCGCCACGGCCACCCACGGATACTCCTCGCCGTATTCGCGTCTCAGTATCTCCGCTCCGGTGAACGCCGTGAAGGTGTGGCCGCTGGGGAAGGAGTTGTAGGTGCTCCCGTCAGGCCTCAACACACCGATGCCCATCTTCAGGGCGTGCAGCCAGCCCGCTCCGAGAAGGTAGCTGCCCCCTTCTATCATGGCCATACGGCCCAAGCTGTGACGTCCTTTCACACCGCAGATGTCGAGGGCAAGCGGCACCGCCAGCGGCACATACTGCACGTAGTCGTCCACATGCAGTCGCGGCAGCTCGGCCGCCACCACGGCGTCTCTCAGTCCCACCGCCACCTCCTTCGCCGCAGGCACGAAGGTGACCACGCTCCCGGCACCGGCCAGCACCGTCGCCGTCACCACGGGCACCGCCTGCAGATGGGTCAGCCGCAGCCCCGCCGTGTCCCACTGCCCGGCGGCATGGGTCACAGGCAGCAGCGCCAGCACCATCATCAGCAATCCGTGTCTCATATCGTCAGTATTCCGTCTTTCAAAACCGGCACCACTGGACATGTGTCCATCCTGAAGGCGAACCGCACGTCCTGCTCGGCGCCGAGGCCGTAGAGGCGGTGCACATGGCTGCAGCGTTGGCAGTAGCCGAAGGGGTCGTCCTTGGCCACCTGCCACAGCGCCAGGGCCATCGCGGCGGCGTCGCCGTGGGGCGTGGCGTCGCCGCCAAGCCGCTCTATGATGGCGCCAGCCACCAGCGTGTCCTCGATGCAGAAGTCCTGCTCCCACCCCGAGCACAGAAGCACCGCGTCGCGACCGTCGCCTCGCAGCCGCTCGCACAGGGCCGTGATGTTGGCGAAAGCACCGGCCACGGTCAGCTCCGCGTCGGCGCCGCGCAGCATCGACACCGTGCCGTTGGTCGTGCTGTAGGCCAGCCTCACACCTCGCATGTCGTGCCGCAAATACTCCGTGGGCGAGTTGCCGTACTCGGCGTCGCCCACCTTGCGACCGCCACGCTCGGCGGCTATGGCGTAGCCTCTCTCGCGGTAGCGCTCTATGCCCTCCAGCGTGTCCAGCGGCACCACGGCCTCGCAGCCCGCCTCGAAGGCGGCACACACTGCCGTCGTGGCCCGCAGCAGGTCTATCGCCACCGTGGTGTGGTGGCTCTTGATGGTGCGGTACCCGTACAGCGCCGGACTCAAAGACACCTCTACTTTCATCTTATCTGTCATTCTCTCAACAACTCTAAACTCTCAATTCTCAATTTTCAATTTTCAATTTTCAATTTTCAACTCCCCTCCTCCGTGCTCTTTAGCATCTCCACACTCCCGTCGCGGTGTATGCGCAGGTTGAAATACTCGGGGTGCGACTTCACATATCGCTCCTTCTCGTCGACGCGCGCACGGCTGCCCGACGGCAGGTCGCTCAGCACATATTCGTTCAGTATCTCCACCAGCCGGCAGCGCTGCGCCGTCTCGAGGTCGCAGCCGTAGCGCTCCGCAAAGTCCAGGTCCGCCTTCAGCGGCTTGGGGTTCCCCTTGTGGTCCGTGGGCAGCAGCTTGGTGGCCTTCACGTGGGCGAAAAGCAGCTCGCCCCCCGTCCGCGCCGACCGCACATAGTACTCCGCCTCCACCGTCCACGCCGCGTGGGTGTTCGTCCACTCCACGATGTCCACAAACAGCACCGCGTCAATCCCGAGTCCCGTATACAGGTCCTCGATGCTCTCGTTCCGCAGCTGCTTGCCCGTACGGCTCTCGGTGGCGGACAGCTGGGCCGACGCCAAGGGGCCCATGACGTAGTATCCGCGGTTCACCAGCGGACTCGCCGCCGTCAGGTAGCAGTGCTTCACGGCGGTGTTCAGCGAGGCGTTGTAGGCCGAGTCGTTCAGCTCGCGCAGGGCACGGCGCGACGACAGGTCGTTGATCGGCGCTATGTATATCACAGCCGGCGTCTCCTTGTACATCTGGCTGTACTGCACTATCTTCTTCTCGCCCTTGCACGACGCCAGCACGGCCGCCGTCGCCAGCACCGCACAGCACACCGCCACTCCCTTCCACAGTCTCTGGTTCCTCATTTCGCACCTCCTTTCTTCTTCTTGTTGCGCTCGCGGCGTTCAGCGTCGCGCTGCTGCTTCTCCTTCTCGCGCTGCAAGGCCTTCTCCTTGGCCTCCTTCTTGCGCTGCTTGTCCATCTCCTCCTTCAGCCGCTGCTTCTCTTTCTTGGCGTTCCGACGGTCTATCTGGGCCTGCTTCCGGGCGTCTATGACGGCCTGCTTGGCGGCGGCTATCGAGTCGGCCACAAACTGTCTCCTCTTCTCAGCCTTCTCCTGCTCGGCGGCCAGCAGCTCCCGCTTCTGGTTGGCGGTGAGGCGTATCGGGTACTCCACCGAGTCCGTCGGCGTCTGCTGCGTCACACGCACGCTGTCCGTGCTGTCCACCACCGAGACTATGCGCGGCAGCGGCATCAGGGCGGCGATGCTGTCGTAGGCCCAACCCTCCAGCTTGCCCATGTCCACACCCACGGTCCCGTTGACCGTGGTGTCTTCCACCATGCCGGGCAGCAGCCTCTCTTTGATGCGCGCCACCATCCGGCTGCTCTGCGGGAACGCTCGCGCCTCGGCGTTGAGCATACGGCAGGCCTCGCCGTCATGACCCATCAGCGCAAGCGCCACTCCATAGTCGGCCAGCATGCCGGGGTGCAGCGTGTCCTCGGCCACGGCACTGTTGATGGCCTCGGCATAGGCGTGGGCCAGCTCGTAGAGGCTCCCGTAGGTAGGCCGCGTCTGGTACGCCAGCACGCGGTCCGACGGCACACCCACATAGCGGCCCGTACAGCCCGCCAGCAGCACCACAACCACTGCAATAACATATATCGACTTGTCTTTCAACATACTTTCCAAAAACTTAACACTTCCCACTTAACACTTAACACTTAACACTTAACACTTCTCACTTAACACTAAAAAAGGGCACGGACCTGTAAGCCGGGTTCTGTCGTGTTCTATCATCAATCTACTGCTGCCGTCGCCGACAGCCTCTATCAACCTACCCCCCGGCAATGCAGACGAGCCTGTCCGCTGCCCGAAGGCGTGCCGGTATACTTGGTCTTTCAGCCCATGGGGCTTGCCATCGCGCCCGTCGCCGGGTCGCGTCGTGGGCTCTTACCCCGCGTTTTCACCCTTACCCCTCGCGGGGCGGTATCTTTTCTGTGGCGCTCTCCTTGACTGCGGCCTTACAGCCGCAGCCACTTCCCGTTAGGAAGCATGGTGGCTCGAGCTGCCCGGACTTTCCTCCTTATGCACTGCTACATACGGCGATAGAACAGTCCATGCCCTTTTACTCCAAAATGCAAAGATACGCATTTTTTTCCGATTTCAAAGCCGCCGCGCTAAAAAAATGTACTATCGCCCCCGTCGGCCGCCCCGCGAGGCCACCCTCCCCTGTGTATGCCGTCGGGCGCGAACCCCAGCTACAAACAAAGCCCCGGGGTGTTGCATCGTAACACCCCGGGGCTGATTCTCTGGCTTTCTGCGCCTGTCTCCCTCTCTCACCGCACCACCGTCACGGTGCCCTTCTCCTGGCGCAGACGGCCGCTCGTGTCGCGGAAGGTGGCCACCCACACATAGGCTCCCTGCGGCACATCGCTGCCGTCGAAGGTGCCGTCCCACTGGAACTGCGGGTCGCTGCTGCTGTACACGCGCATGCCTCTTCGGTTGAAGATCTGTATGTTGAAATTGTCCACCGTCGACGTGAAGACCATCCGGAAGGTGCGCACGTCGTCCACGTCGCTGTGCGGGGCTATGGCGTTGGGCACCCACACCACGTTGTCTTCGTGGACCGTCGGGGTCGTCCCCCCCTCGCCGGCTTTGGCGGCATGCACTTCGGCAGTCCCCTCGGCCACGGCGTTCTCTTCACCCTCGCCGCCAGCGGTCCGCACGGGCTCCGCCTCTGCTTTCGGCGCTGCCGGCGCCGGGGCAGGCTTCGCCACCGGGGCTGCGGCCACCGCCGTCTCGGCGACGGCCTTGGCGGGCTCGGACGTCGCGCTCTGCACCGCCGTCGCCGCCACAACGGGCGCCACAGTCTCACGCACCGCCGTCGTAGGCAGCACGGCGGCCGTCGGCGTCGCCGTTTCGGGTCTCTCGTCCGTCGCCTCGGCCACCACGGGCACCTCGGCCGGCATAGTCGGCACCACCGCCTTCTCTGCCACCCTCTCGCGCTCCTGCGTCGGCACCGTCGGCCTCATCGTCGCCACCAGCACCCCCACGGCCACTACCACCGCCGCGGCGGCCGTCCAGCCGCCCACACGCCACAGCCGGCGCATCTTCAGCCGTCTCTCCACCTTCTCGAACACTCCCTCGTCGGGCTCTACCTCATATTCCTTCCAGTCCTTCATATCCAATATATTAGTGTTTTGTCTTTCCTTGCCGCGCGGACTGCTCGTCCGCCATTGTTTTCAACTCAGCGCCTCCCTCATCTTCTCCCTGGCCCTGCTCAGCATCACCCTCACCGCCACGTTGGTGGTCCGCGTGCGCTTCGCCACCTCGTCCACACTGTAGCCCTCCACCGTGAAGAGGTTGAACACCAGCCTCTCCCGCGGGCTCAGCTGTTGCATGGCGGCCACGATGTCCTGCATCAGGTAGGGCTCCAGGTCCAACGGCTTGGTCAGGGGCTCCATGTCGGACGCCAGGCGCTCGAAGCGGTTGTGGCGGCAGGTCTGTATGGCGTTGTTGACCATCACACTGTACACCCACGACATCAGCCGCTTGCTGTCCCTCAGCTGACCCACACGCTCGAAGACCTTCACATAGCCGTCCTGCAGCATGTCCTGCGCATCCTCGCGCGAGGCGGCATATCGCATACAGACACCCATTGCCATCGGCGCCGTAGCGTCGTAGAGGGCGCGCTGCGCCGCCGCATCGTGGCGTCGGCAGCCTTCCACCATCTCTGCATAGCCCATGCTGTCCATATCGTTATAGACGTTCAACAATCAAATACGTTTCAGCCCTTAACATTTTTTAACACCACCACCCCCCATCTCACATAAAACCCCATACCCTCCACCCCCAAACATCATAAACCACCCCACCCTTCTCTACCCCCTCTCTACCACACTTTAACTCTAAACTCTTAACTCTTAACTCTTAACTCTTAACTCATAACTCTTAACTCATAACTCTTAACCCATAACCCATAACCCATAACCCATAACCAATAACCCATAACTCTTAACTCACATTGCCTTTCTCGCACGCCGAAACCCACACCCTTCCATCCTCCACCCTGAACCGTACCGTCCACTCCCCCAGGCTCATAGCATACACCCTCTCGGGGTCGTTGTGGTAGTGCGGCCGCGGGTCGGCACCGAGGGCTCCCTCGGCGGTGCGGCGCAGCTCGGCCGGCAAGCGCTCCAAGTGGCGCTCCGGGTCGGCGACGGCCAGCGGCGTCGGCTCCTGCTGCGCAAAGCCGGCGCGGACGTCGGGGTGCGCGTCGGCGTATGGGATATAGGGTTTGATGTCGAGTATTGGGGTGCCGTCCACAAGGTCGGCACCCGCCACATAGAGCACCGGTCCGAGACCGGCCTCGATGTCTATCCTCAGCAGCCGCACCGACGAAAGGCCTATGGGGTTGGGCCTGAAGGGGCTGCGCGTCGCGAACACCCCCACCCTGCTGTTGCCACCCAGGCGTGGCGGACGCACGGTGGGCCGGAACTCGCCGCCGCCGTCCACAAGGTGGAAGAGCCACACAAGCCAGATATATTCGAACTCCTCGAGGCCGCGGACGGCCTCGGCGGTGCGGTACTCCGGCTCGAAGACGATCCGCGCCTCGCAGTCGGCAAGGCCGGCCTGACGCGGCACTCCGAACTTCTCCCTGAACGGGCTCTGTATATGTGCTATAGGCCTCATCTGCTGCTCCGCCAGCACTGCCCCCCTCTGGCTCACCGCTCCGCCCCCTGGCTCCTAGCGGCCCAGACGCGGTCAAAGTCGGCCTTGTTGCGCACCAGCAGGTTGGGTATGTCGAGCCCATACGGGCAGCGGCTCTTGCAGATGTCGCAGTGGACGCAGTCGTCTATCCTGTCCATCTCCGCGCGCCACTCGTCGGTGACGTACACGCTGTGCGGTGCACGCTGCAGGAAGAGGCTCATCCTGTTGCAGTCCTGTATCTTGATGCCCACGGTGCACGGCTGGCAGTAGCCGCAGCCGCGACAGAACTCGCCGCTGAGCTCGCGGCGGTCGCGCTCTATGACGGCGCGCAGCTCGTCGGTGAGGGCCGGCGGATTGTCCTGGTACGAGAGCCACTCGTCCAACTCGCTCTCTTTCTGTATGCCCCAGATGGGGGCCACGTCGTACTGCGCCAGCCAGGCGTAGGCGGCGTCGGAACGTGTGATGAGGCCGCCGCTGAGGCCCTTCATGCAGATGAAGCCCATGCCAGCCTCCAAAGTGCGGCGCACGATGTCGTGGTCGGCCTCCGTGGCCAGGTAGCTGAAGGGGTACTGCAACGTCTCGTAAAGGCCGCTCTCTATGGCTTCTATGGCCACCTTCTGACGGTGGTTGGTGATGCCAATGTGGCGCACCTTGCCCTGGCGCACAGCCTCTTCCATGGCTTCGTACAGCCCGCTCCCGTCACCGGGCTTCGGGCAGAACGCCAGGTTGTGGAACTGGTAGAGGTCCACATAGTCGGTCCGCAGCAGCCGCAGGCTGGTCTCCAGGTCTTTCCAGAAGCCCTCGGCCGTCGTGGCGCCCGTCTTCGTGCTGATTATCACGTCGCTGCGACGCCCCTCGAAGGCCAGCCCAAGTTTCTCCTCGCTGTCCGTATAGAAGCGGGCGGTGTCGAAGTAGTACATGCCGCCGTCCAAGGCACGACGCAGCAGCCGCACGGCAGCCTCGTGACTGATGCGCTGTATAGGCAGCGCCCCGAATCCGTTGCGCGGCACCACAAGGCCCGTGCGTCCCAATGTTACTTTCTGCATATCTCTTCTTTTAATGCGTTAACGAATTCATGTATGTCTTCTTCCGTCGTGTCGAACGAGCACATCCACCGCACCACGTCCTGCTCCTCGTCCCAGTCGTAGAAGAAGTAGCGCTCCTGCAGCCGTTTCCACACCTCGCGCGGCAGCTGCGCAAACACGCTGTTCACCTGCACCGGATACATAATCTTCACCCCCTCAATCCCTTCCACCTCGCGCCGCAGCACCTGCGCCATCCTGTTGCTGTGCTCCGCATTCCGGTACCACAGCGCCGAACACCGACCGCCGCCGTCCTGCGTAGCACAACTCTCCACTTTCCACTTTCCACTTTCACCCACATAACACTGCGCCGAACACCGACCGCCGCCGTCCTGCGTAGCATAATTGTCAATTTTCAATTTTCCATTTTCACCCACATAACACTGCGCCGAACACCGACCGCCGCCGTCCTGCGTAGCACAAATTTCCACTTTCCACTTTCCACTTTCCACTAAATAACATTCCATCTGCGCCGCCATGAAGCGCATCTTGCTGGCCAGCTGCGTCATCTGCTTGCGGCGGTACTTCATGTCGACGTCCAGCGCCGGGTTGAGCAGCACACAGCTCTCGCCCATCAGCAGGCCGTTCTTCGTGCCGCCGAAGCTCACAGCATCCACGCCGCAGTCGGTGGTCATCTCCTTGAACGTGCACCCGAGGGCCACGGCCGCATTGGCTAACCGCGCACCGTCCATGTGCAGGTACATGCCGTGTCCGTGGGCCAGCTCGGCCAGCGCACGTATCTCGTCCAGCGTATACAGCGTCCCCAACTCCGTGGCCTGGCTGATACTGATGGCCTTCGGCTGCGAGTGGTGCTCGAAGCCGAAGCCGTGCAACCGGCTCTTAGCCAGCTCGGGCGTGAGCTTGCCGTCGGGCGTCTCCACGGTGAGCAGCCTGCAGCCCACCACGCGCTGCGGGGCACCGCACTCGTCCACGTTGATGTGGGCCGTCTCCGCACACACCACAGCCTCGTGGCTGCGGCACATGGCGTCTATGCAGAGCACGTTGGCACCCGTGCCGTTGAAGACCAGGTAAATCCTGGCCGTCTCTCCGAAGGTGTCTCTTATCAAGCCCTCCAGGCGGCGCGTCACCTCGTCGTCTCCGTAGGCGAGCGCATGCTCGCTGTTGGCCCGGGTCAGCGCCTCGAGCACCTCGGGACTGAAGCCCGAGTGGTTGTCACTTCCAAATCCGCGTTTCATTTATCGAGAATTGTTTCTTTTACAACATGTTACACACAGCAGAGCCTTCTCTGCCATGTTGCAAATTTACACAAAAGACGCGAACTGACCAAACCCACCCTCATGTTTTTTCGCTCTCCCCGGCCATGAGCGCACACGGACGCCGGCTGATGAACTGCAGCTCACCGAACAGGCAGTCGCGCATCACCGCCTTCTTCTCGGCGTTGGTGCAGCGCGAGTTGCGCAGGTTGGCACCGAGGCGTCGGCCGTCGGGTCGCAGGAAGACGCCGAGGGCGGTGCGCCACTTCTGCTGCCGCCCTCCCGCACAGGTGACCAACCCCATCTGCCACAGCCCCTCCACCAGCAGCCACAGCATGTCCACCGGTCCCAGCCACCGCACCCACGGCGCCGCGCTGTGGCGCTCCGTGTCGTTGACCCACAGGCCCAGACCGCGCCGCAGGGCTTCCTGCTGCTCGCGGTCGGCGTCTATGAGACCCGCGGCGGACAGCCGCGCTATGCCGTCGCGCAGGTGCTCCGCTCTGACGCCGCTCTCGCCGCCGAGCCACACGAAGTGGCGCTCCGCAAGGCTGCCCGCCGCGGGCACGGCCTCGCGGGCCTCCTCTCCCACGCTCCCGAGGGCGTCCCGCACCTCTCTCTCGCGGCGCAGCAGCGCCATCAGCCGCTCCGCCTCCGCCAGACACAGCTCCCCGCATTCCGCCTCGGGCCACCGCCGCCACAGCTCTAACCAGTAGCCGACCTGGCGTTCGGGAGTCATGCGCATCTCGGCTAGACGGCGGCGCACGGCGGCCACATCGGCTTCCGTCAATATGCCTTGGAAGCCAACACTCGGCTGTATATCAGCCGTTTCCGCCATATTTCCCACTGCGTGTTTGATGTGGCAAAGGTAAGCACTTATTTTGGATTCTGCAAGTAATAATATGCACCGAATATGCAGAGCCCGTGCAATCCCGTGCAGCGGCCGTATCCTCCTCGGTCCCGCCTCGGGCGCTCACCGGGCGCTCCACGTTTCCCAGTTCGTCGCCGCCTACCTGTGCCTACTTTTGCAGCCGATTGCAATCAAACACGTCATCAAACATCAAGTTCAACCCAAACAATGAATGAAAGGAGACATACAATGATTACCAAAGACGAACTGGAAGACATCCTGCATGCGCTGGATCTGGACTACGAGGCCGAGGCCAGCCTGCTCTACGTGTTCTATGTCAGGCCCGACGGCCTGGTGGACAATTTCAGCGTCAGCATCAGTCGGGGACGCTCCATGAGCGACCGCGAGGTCGTGGAGCTGATGCGCCGCGAATACCCCGACACCCGCGACGCCTCCGTCCTGTCCGTGGAGCGCCCCAAGAAAGGGGCTTACAAGGCCGCCCCGCCAACACCGCCTGCTGAATGGGTCGACACCACCGACCTCTGCCGCATGCTGCACATAAGCCCCCGCACCGTCCGCTACTGGTCACGCAAAGGGTACCTCCACCCGCACTCCCTCGGCCGCAAGCTCTACTTCGACCGCGGCGAGGTCGACACACTGCTGCGCTCCAATTTCCGCAACGAGGACGGCTACGCCGACAAGACGGCCCTCGCGGCAATAGGCGGCATCAAACAGCAATAGGCGGCAACAAGCGGCAAGAAAAAGTCATTCCGCGAAAACGGCCTTATATTGGTTGGTGTCAACGGTCGCGACGATGACAACAGTTAAATCATTTTTCTAACCATTAAATTAAAGAAAGGAATCAAAAATGGCAACAAACACTAACGGCGGCTTCATGGGCCACCAAGTAGGCAAACTCGGTCCCTCCGTGGGATATGTTATCGACGGCTTCCAGTTCTACCGGGCCTACAACTCGAGAGTGAAGAACCCACGCACCGTGCGCCAGATGGTGCAGCGCAAAAAGTTCAGCCTCCTCGGCAAGCTCGGCAGCGTGTTCAAGGTGGCCGTGAACATCGGCTTCATGAAGCACATGGCCCCTCTGCAGACCGGACTGAGCATGTTCGTGATGCGCAACTTCGACAAGGTGGGCGGTAGCACCCCCTCGGAGGTCACCGTCGACATCACCACCCTGCAGCTCTCCGAAGGCACACTGCCACAGGCCGGCCTCGGACAGGCCAAGGCAACCGAGGCACTGACGGTCAACGTGCCCATGACGGACAACAGCGACCTGCCCGGCGCTCGCGACGACGACAAGGTCTACATCGTCGTCTACCAGCCCGACATGGAGCTGGCAATCCTCTCCTCTCCCTTCACCCGCAGCAGCAGCATGGCCTCGGTGACGGTGCCATCTGACTGGAGCGGCATGGACGTCCACGTCTACGGCTTCACTCAGTCCGTCCTCGACAGCACCAGCGAAGGCATGGTGGTGAACTCCGCCGGCGAGACCTCGAAAACCTCCTACCTGGGCTCCGTGAGCATCATCTGACCTCACCACCCAAAAACCAAGAGAGGGGCGCAGCACTCTGCGCCCCTCTCTTATTTTACGGTCTGCACCGTATATATCACTTGTCCATCGTGTAGAGGAACTCCTGGTTGGTGCGCGTGTTGCGCATGGCGTTCTGCAGAAACTCCATGGCCTCCTGCGGCGTGAGGTCGGTGAGGTGGTTGCGCAGTATCACGCTGCGCGCCAGGATGTCCGGCGCCACAAGCAGGTCGTCGCGACGCGTGGACGACGCGGTCAGGTCGATGGCGGGATAGATACGCTTGTTCGCCAGTCTGCGGTCGAGCTGCAGCTCCATGTTGCCGGTGCCCTTGAACTCCTCGAAGATGACGTCGTCCATCTTCGAACCCGTGTCCGTAAGGGCCGTGGCGATGATGGTCAGCGAGCCGCCTCCCTCTATGTTGCGGGCCGCACCGAAGAAGCGCTTGGGCTTCTGCAGCGCGTTGGCCTCCACACCGCCCGAGAGGACCTTGCCGCTGGCTGGCTGCACCGTGTTGTAGGCCCTGGCCAGACGGGTGATCGAGTCGAGGACTATGACGACATCGTGGCCGCACTCGGTGAGGCGCTTGGCCTTCTCGAGGACGATATTGGCGATTCGGACATGGCGGTCGGCCGGCTCGTCGAACGTCGAGGCTATCACCTCCGCCTTGACGGAACGCTGCATGTCGGTCACCTCCTCGGGGCGCTCGTCGATGAGGAGCACCATGAGGTACACCTCGGGATGGTTGTAGCTGATGGCATTGGCGATCTCTTTGAGCAGCGTCGTCTTACCGGTCTTGGGCTGGGCCACGATGAGGCCACGCTGGCCCTTTCCGATGGGGGTGAACAAGTCTATGATGCGGGTGGACATGGTCTCCTGCGGATGACCCGTAAGGCGGAACTTCTCGTTGGGGAAGAGCGGCGTCATGCTCTCGAACGGGATGCGGTCGCGTATGCGGTCGGGCGCCAGACCGTTGATCTCTATGAACTTCACCATCGGGAAAAACTTGTCGCCCTCGTGCGGCGGGCGCACTCGGCCGCGGATCGTGTCGCCGGTCTTGAGGCCATAGTTGCGTATCTGCTGCGGGCTGATATATATGTCGTCGGGCGACGAAAGGTAGTTGTAGTCCGACGAGCGGAGGAATCCATAGCCGTCGGGGACCATCTCGAGGACACCCTCGGCCTCGATGACACCCTCCTGCTCGAAGGCATAGGTCTTCTTCTTCCCCGTCTGCTGCGCCACAGCGGCGTCAGACTCGGCACGCGTCGGCTGCTGCTCCGCCTCTGTCTGCTGCTCCTTCGCGCCGTCCTGCGACGTGGCAGCAGTCGGCTCGGCCACAGTCTGTTCTGCGTTCTTCTTTCTCCGTCCGCGGCGCTTGGGGGCCGGGGCGGCATCGTTGGATGCGTCCTGTGCGGCGGCGTTTGTCACTCCGGCCGCCTCCGCGGCGGCGGGCACGGGCTGCGCCTTCTCCTCCGCGTTACCGTTGTTCTTCGGTCCGTAGAGGGCGGCCTCTCCAGCCTCCGCCGTGGCCTGGGGTGCAGCAGCCTGGGGGGCCTGCGCGTTCTTCTTGGGACGGCCGCGCTTGCGCTTCGCCGGCTGCTCGGGAGCGGCTGCCGAGGCAGCGGGGGCTACGGAAGCCGGTGCCGGCGCCGGCTCCGAGACCTTCTCGGGACGGTCCTGCCGCATAAGGAAACGGCCTTCCGGACTGAGTATCTGGGGCACCGACGGCACAACCGGCATCTCGAGGGCCGCAATGTTGATATCAGGCTCGGGCGCCGGACTGCTGAAGACGGGATTGTCCAAGAGGGTCTTGGCAGGTTTGTCGGCACGATGATCGGCACGCTTGTGTACCTCAGGGTTTTTCATGGAAGACTCCGCAAGGAGCTGAGGCTTCAGGTGCTGACGGCGACGGTGCAGGTTCTCGTCCCCCTCTGCCGCCGCATCGCTGGCGGTCGGGTTGGAGGCCTGGTGGTCCAGAATACTGTAAATAAGTTCTTGCTGATCGAGGCGCTTGGCGCGCTGAATGCCCATCTGTTCCGCTATGCCTATTAGCTCTATATGGGCTTTGTTCTCTAATTCCGATTTATTATACATATTTTATAATGGCGAGAGACCTGACGGGATCATCATAAAGTTGTGTTAACACCGCATTATCAGCGATTTTACCCTAACCAAGCTCTCTTGTTTGACATTGCAAAGATACACATTTTTCAGGATATGATGAAAAAAAAGTACCAAATAAAAAAAAAGTTGTATCTTTGCAGAGTTAAATCACAATGTATAATAACATTTAACATCATAGAAACATGAACATTCCTGCAAATCTGAAGTACACCCAGGACGACGAATGGGTGCGTGTAGAAGGCGAATTTGCTTTCGTAGGCATTACCGACTATGCTCAGCACGAGCTTGGCGACATTGTCTTTGTGGACGTCACTTGCGAAGGTGACACCGTCGAGGCCGGCGAGGCTTTCGGCAGTGTCGAGGCTGTGAAGACGGTGGCCGACCTCCTCATGCCCGTCAAAGGCGAGGTGGTCGAGTTCAACACCGCCCTCGAAGACGCCAGCGCCATCAACAACGACCCCTACGGCGCCGGCTGGATCATCAAGATCAAACCCGAGAACATGGCCGACATCAACGCCCTTCTGGACGCCGCCGCCTACACCGCCAAAATCGGTGCCTAAGCACTAACGACAAACATCACAAAAAAGCAGAGCCGCCCTTCACCAGAGCGGCTCTGCCTTTTTTCTCACCCCCATAAGCCCACCCCAATCCCCCACCCTATAATACCCCCTCCCCAATCCCCCCACCCTAATACCTCCTCCCCAATCCCCCCACCCCAATACCCCCACCTACCCCCCCCGCCCACGTAATCGCAAAAACACCCTCCCGCTCGCTCCGCTCGCGTAATCCATAAATCTATAAAATCTAAATAGATTTATAGATCTCTGCCCGCAGGGCAGGAGGTTATGATTACGCAGGGCAGGAGGGTGTGTCGCCGGACCGCATGGTCCAACAAGACAGAAAAAAAAGCAGAAGCCGCTCGAATGAGCGGCTTCTGCTTTTTTGCGTAGGGCATACCCTTACCGGACTGCCACCACCTTCCGGGCTGCATGGCGGCCTATCTTCACAAGGTAGGCGCCCGTGCAGGGAACATCGAAGCGCACCGCCCCCTGTTCCTGCTGCCGGGTGGCAAGCGGACGGCCGCTCATGTCGAACAGCGTCACCTCGTTCCGGGCAGCCCCGTCGACAATAATCTGCCCATTGGAGGAGTATATTTTCGCATCCAGAGCGTCCACGCTTTCGACGCCGACAATGACAGTGTCGTGGACGTACACGGTATCATGAACATACACGGTGTCGTGGACATACACTGTGTCGCGCTGCTCGTCCTGCACAAAGAACGCCACCAGCGAAGTGTCCGTTGCAACCGTCACCGTCCGTGGGTTGAGGGTGTTTCCGTCGCTCCAATGGTCGAAACGGTAACCGGCTCCCGCCACAGCCTCGACCACCGCCACCGGGGCGGCACACGTAGGCTGCGTAAGGATATTCACAACCCCGATATTGTCATCGGATGAGGTGGCCGAGAACGATGCGCCATCCATCTCTACGATGTTGCTGAAGGTGCTCCACGCTGCCTGATAGGATGCCATACTGCCGCAAGGAACAGTTACCACCACCGACGAGGGGTTAACCTGCATTGGCATTGCATAGCTGCCCAGCGCGGGAGCGACGCTTCGATAGCATGTGATGGAGGTGAGACTTGTGCATCCATGGAATGCGTGACTGCCGAACGAGGCCACACCGCTGCCCACTGTCAGCGAGGTAATGGCACTGCAATATTCGAAAGCCTCGTTGGGCACTGCAATCAAGCTATTGGGCAGTGTGACCGACAGCAGGCTCGTGCAGCGCAAGAAGGCCTTGCTGCCCATGAGCAGCAGGCTGTCGGGCAACGTCAGCCACACTATCCCCTGGCACTGATAGAACGATTCCTGCCCTATCTGGGTCACCGTGTTCGGTATGGTCAGCATAGTAATGGAACTGCAGTTGTAGAAGGCGTAGTCCCCGATGGCGACAACATTGTACGTCACCCCGTCGTGGACGACGGTAGAGGGGATAATCAGCGTGCCTGTAGGTCTTGTGTAACCGTTCCATGGCGAATCGGCAGTGGTGCCGGGATAGGTGACAGTCACACCGTTCACCCCACCGCCGTAGTTGTAGTAGAGTGTCTGTCCCGTGCTGCACACGGAACTGAAATCGTAAGCCGCCGCCAGCTTCGGAGCCGCAGTAAGGCAAATCACCAATAGGATTGCGAATACTTTTGTGTCTTTCATTGTTGTTGATTGTTTTTTTATTCTATAGATTCTGTTGATTTATCGTAGTTATGTCGCAACACTGCCTGCAGCTGGCCGACACTGGCGACATGGAACACCGTGGCTGTGCGACTGAGAATGGAGACGGCGACGAGGTCAGCCTGCGCAGGGTCGTGCCCAGCTTTCGGATTCTCGCCTTGGGCAATCGTTTTGTAGAAAACGCGCTCTTCATTATTATCATAGACAGTCTGCACATTTTCAGGGATGGCGAGATCATCCAGCAGCCGCCGGAAGGCGCTGTCGGTGGTGGCCTCGAGCAGGGTGACATCGAGCAGCAGGGTGTCGTTGACGGGGAAGTTGTGTATATAGCTGGCGGCGATGCCGTCGGCATGCTCATAGCGGCGGTAGAGGTCGCCGACCTGACGCAACGGGAGCACGTAGCGCCACACAGCGACTCCCCCCACCCCAAATGCCGTCAAAAGCACAAAGGTTATAATCCACTTTTTCATAGGCTTGCCAACGTAACATTGACATAATTGCAGGCTTCGGCGGTGCAGCAGCTGAGGCTACCGGTCACATATGTGTCGCTGCGCTGCGGCATAAGCCATGCCGCCGAACCGACGCAGAGCGCCACCGCCACTATCCGGGTTGCCGACCGCAAGACATTGGTCCGACGGCGCCGGCGGCGCTCGAACCACTCGTCGTAGCCGTCGATTATGGCATCCAACTGTCGCTTCATGTCATCTTCCATATTCTTTCCTCAGTTTTTTAATGATTCGGTTTACACGTTGATACACAGCGTTGCGCTCGATACCCAGCGCTTGCGCCATCTCGACTGCGTCGTAGCCGTCGAGGCGCATTTGCAGCAGACGGCGCTCCTCGTCGCCGAGCCGGGCCATCAGGTCGTCGACGAGTTCGGCCATCTCGGCCGAGGCCGGGAGGTCGGGCAGGTCGCGGATGGCGTCGAGCGGCACAGTATCAGGCTCGTGCTTGCGGTAGAGGTCGACCAGCACCGACCGCGTGGTGCGCCAGGCCCAGACCCGCTGCTGCCATTGGTTGGCTCCGGCCCCGAGCTGGTCGAAACGGAGCCAGAGGGCCAGATAGACCTCCTGCACAAGGTCGCGGGCGCGCTCCTTGTCGTTGTGGGCAAAGCGGCTGCAGGTACGCCACACCGTGGTGCGGTGCCGCAACATAAATGCCTCGTAGTCGGCGTAGCTTTTCTTGACTGGTCTGCCCATACACTATATATACGACGTAAAAAACAGCTAAAATCTTACACGCTGTATAAAAAAAAACCGCTCAGCCGAGCGGTTTTTCCTATTGCTTGTCGAACTGCAGTCTCGAAGCATTGCGTTCTTAGTCCATGACGGTGTTCCAGCCGTGCTTGTCCTCGGCTTCGCCAAGCTGGATGGCGCGGAGGGCATTGTAGAGCTTGGTGCTGACGGGGCCGGGCTCCTTGCCGAAGACGTAGCTCTTGCCGGTCTCGGGGTCGTCGAGGCGCTCGATGGGGCTGATGACGGCGGCAGTGCCGCAGGCACCGGCTTCCTGGAACGAGGCAAGCTCTTCGACGTCGATGGGACGACGCTCGACCTTCATGCCCATATCCTCGGCGAGCTGCATGAGGCTCTTGTTGGTAATGGAGGGCAGGATGGACGTGCTCTTCGGGGTGACATAGACACCGTCCTTGATGCCGAAGAAGTTGGCAGCGCCGGCTTCGTCGACATACTTCTTCTCCTTGGCGTCGAGATAGAACTCACAGGCATACTGGCCACCGTGGCATGCTTCGACGTGCGCGCGGAGCGAGGCAGCATAGTTGCCGCCCACTTTGTAGATACCCGTGCCGAGGGGGGCGGAGCGGTCATACTTGCGGGTGATGACATAGGGGTTGGCTTTGAAACCGCCCTTGAAGTAAGGTCCAACGGGGGTGACAAAGATGAGGAAGAGGTACTCGTCGGCGGGCTTCACACCCACGGTGATACCGGTACCGATCAGCAGCGGACGCAGGTAGAGGCTGGCGCCGGTGCCATAAGGCGGGATGAACTTCTCGTTCAGCTTGATGACACGCTTGCACATCTCGACGAACTTCTCGGTGGGCAGCTCGGGCATCATAATGCCGCGGCAGGTGCTCTGAAGACGCTCGGCGTTGGCTTCGGGACGGAAGATACGGATCTTGCCGTCTTTGCAGCGATAGGCTTTCAAGCCCTCGAAGGCTTCCTGGCCATAGTGCAGGCTGGAGGCAGCCATATGCATCTCGATATGCTCGGACGAGGAGGTCTCGATTTCACCCCACTGGCCATTGCGGAACCAGCAGCGCACATTGTAGTCCGTTTTCACATAACCAAACGGAAGGTTTTGCCAATCTATATTCATGATAGTCTGTTTTTTATAAGGTTTTTACTTTATATTTTGTCCTGCAAAGATACATCTTTTTTTGAACATAGGCACATTCGGCAGATTATTTTTATCTAAAAATGTATTCCCTGTCATACGGCAATTCCAAAATGCAGCGTTATTTCAAAACAACGCACCGGCAAGGCTCTTCCGCCTTTCTCACCCGCCCGGCACGTGCCTTGGTGCCAAACCTCCTGCCGCAAAAATCCCCATTCCCCTACCCTTCCAATACTCCACCGATACTCTACCTATATCCTACCTATACTCTATCAATACTCTACCTATATTCTGTCAATATTCCGGCTCTACACCCCCAAAACAACCACAGAAACACAGCCTATTGCACCATTTCAAACTCCAAGGATGACAATTTTTTGAAAAAAAGTTTTGCCATATCGGAAATATGTTGTAACTTTGCATCCGGTTTCGACGAGAGTTGGGATGCTGAAATCACTGTAAAACAACACAGAGTGTACAGGACAAAGCATCCGGCAGTCGCAAATCGGCCCCTTAGCTCAGTCGGTTAGAGCAGCTGACTCATAATCAGCGGGTCCTTGGTTCGAGCCCGAGAGGGGCCACAAAGGGAATTGAAAATTGAAAATTGAAAATTCAGTACCGGGTAACAAGCCTTATGATTTTCAACTTTCAGTTTTCAATTTTCAGTTTAGGAAGGTATGGGACGCATAATGGCTATTGACTACGGACGCGTGCGCACGGGACTGGCGGTGTCAGACCCCCAGCGCATCATAGCCACCGCGCTGGCTACTGTGGACACACCGTCTATCGAGCAGTATCTCAAGGACTACTGCGGTCGCGAGGCGGTGGATGTCTTCGTGGTGGGCGAGGCCAAGCACCTGGACGGAACACCGGCCGAGTCGGCAGCGCTGATAGAGCCCTTCGTGGCCCGGCTGCGCCAGCTGTTCCCCGACAAGGAGGTGGCACGCGTCGACGAGCGCTTCACCTCGAAGATAGCCTTCCGCACCATGATAGACAGCGGCATGAAAAAGAAAGACCGCCGCGACAAAGGGACGATAGACCGCATCGCGGCCACCATAATGCTACAAGACTACATGCGAAGCGTTTGACCCGCCGGCCCCAGCCAACGTCCCCAACAAAGAGAAGACAGTCACAACAAACACAAACACACGATGATATTACCAATAGTCGGCTACGGCCACCCGACCCTGCGCAAGGTGGCGCAACCCATCACGAAAGACTACCCCGACCTGAAAACCCTGGTGTCGGACATGTACGAGACCATGTATGCCGCCGACGGCGTCGGCCTGGCTGCCCCGCAGGTCGACCTCCCGATACGCGTCGTCGTCATCGGCTTCCGCCCCTACGACGAGAAGACCGACTCCTACGGCGAACCCACCGAGCAGCACACGCTCGTGAACCCCGAAATACTGGAATTCGGCGACAAGAAAGACTACTTCAACGAAGGGTGCCTCTCGGTGCCCGACATCCACGAGGACGTGCTGCGCCCCACCACCGTCAAGGTCCACTACTGGGACGAGAACTGGCAGGAGCACACCGACGACGCCACCGGCCTCTACGCCCGCGTCGTCCAGCACGAAGTCGACCACCTCGACGGCAAAGTCTTCACCGACCGCCTCAGCAGCCTCCGCCGCACCATGCTGAAACGCCGACTCAACGAAATCGCGGCCGGCCACGTGCGCACACGCTACCGTATGAAACCCAACAACAAAAGATAAAAAGCAATGAAACGTGCCTTTTTGCTCATCCTCAGCGTCGCCATGCTCGCGGCCTGCGGCCCCAACCGCGACAAAGAGATCCAGCGCATCGAAGAAAGCGAAGAGTCCCTGTCGATGATGGACATCGCCGCCACCGACAGCGCGGCCACCGACCTCGTGGCCCTCTACCGTCAGTACGCGGCCCACTTTCCCGACGACAGCCTCGCGCCCGTCTACATGCAGCGCGCCGCCGACCTCTGCATCGGCATCGGCCAGGCCGACCAGGCCATCCTCCTGCTCGACAGCGTCATTACCCTCTACCCTGGCTTCGAAGACGTCGCCGGCTGCTGGTTCCTGAAAGGCTACGCCTACGAGACCGCCGCCATGTACGACAAAGCCCGCGAGACCTACGCCTACTTCGCCGACAACTACCCCGACCACTACCTGGCCGACGACGCACGCAAGAGCCTCCCCTACATCGGCATGAGCCCCGAGGAAATGTTCGACGCCATCATGAACGCCTCGAACAACGACCTCGCCTCCGCCCCCGAAGCGGCCCCTCAAACACGCCGTTAGCATGACGAAGGTATCGTCGTTCCGCATCCGCGCGAGCTACCCCAACTTCTTCATGGTCAGTCTCTACGCCAACGAGGGCCCCGAGATTTTCAACCATGACAGCGAAGACCCCTCCAACCGCCTGGAGGGCAACAAACCCGGCACCGTCATCTACCGCCTCGAAGGCGAAGAGGGCGGCTCCCCTCACGAGTTCCCGCCGCGGTGGTACGACATGTACCGCATGCTGAAACTCTCTGGCGCCAGCCGCCGCCACTACCTCGAGATGCTGCTCGACGAGCAGGCCGACGGCGCCACGCCGCCCGACCTCCGCGCCATGCGCGAAGCCTTCCGCGACGAGTGCCGACGCTATGTCGAGTCACACCCCCTCACCGACAGCGAATACCTCATCACCACCCTCACCCCGGGCGACTTCACCGACGAAGGCATAAGCTACAAAGGGCGCATGCTGATGGACCTCACGCGCAACAGCTACCCCGTGCCCGACTTCTGCATCGTCACCGCCAAAGCCTTCAACAAGCCCGACCTCACACCCGGCATCCTCGCCGACGCCATCCGCGACCTGGAGATAATGACCGCCTGCCGCCTCGGCGACAAGCACAACCCCCTCGTCTTCGCCATCCGCTGCGCCATGCCGCAGTACATACCCGGCCTCATGCCCACCCTCCTCAACATCGGCGTCACACGCACCGCCTACGAAGCCCTGCGCCAGATGCACGCCGACGCCATGGCCAACCGCGTCTACCTCAGCACCCTGCACTCCATTGCCGAAATGCTCGGCATCGAACACCGCTACCAGCGCGCCGACATCAGCCTCAGCACCGGCGAACAGCAGCTCCGCATCGCCGAACTCGAAGAGCGCATCAACAGCATCGACCCCCGCCTCACCACCGACGCCCACTACCAGGCCCTGCGCCTCACACAGCACGTGCGCGACTTCTACATCAACAACTCAGACCTCATCCTCACCTTCATGCAGGGCAAACAGGCCTTCCCGAGCCTCATCCTGCAGCGCATGGTGTGGACCATCGGCAACAACGAGAGCTACCCCGGCGTGCTCTACAGCCGCCACTCACGCACCGGCACCGGCAAGCAGGTCGAGAGCTACCGCAACATCTTCGGCGAGGAAATCATGACCGGCGACGTCACCACCGAAGACCTCGCCTACCGCGACCGCAACGAAATCCGCTCCCAGTTCCCGGCCGTCTACCACTTCGACCCCCTGCTGAAGAAACTCGAGTGCCGCTACCGCACCCCCGTCACCATCGAATTCGCCGTCGAAAGCCGCCCCCACCAGCTGAGCCTCTTCTCGGTCCTCCAGCTGAACGCCTCCGAGATGACCGGGCGCGCGGCCCTCGTCTCGGCCATCGACCTCCGCAACCAGGGCTTCGTGGACGACACCGACGTGATGGACCTCATCAAGCCCTACCACCTCCGCCAGATCATCTCCGCCTCCATCGACGACCGCTCGCTGAGCAAGCTCCGCTTCTTCGGCCACGGCCTCTCGGTGCTTCCCCGCACCGCCATCTCGGCCCGCCTCTGCTTCAGCATCGGCCACGCCCGCGAGCTGAAAGCCAAGGGCTTCAACGTGTGCCTCTGCCAGCAGCACTTCGTGCCCGAAGACACCATCACCCTGAACGAGGTCGACGCCATCCTCTCCATGATGCCCGCCGCCATACACGTGGTGACGGCCTGTCGCGGCTACGGCATACCCGCCTTCATGGACCTCCAGAGCTACGGCATCCGCATCGTGGGCAAGACCATCGTCAACGCCGAAGGCCTCTCCATCGCCGAAGGCGACACCGTCACCGTCAGCTCGCGGCGCCAGAGCCTCTACAAAGGCCAGGCCGACTTCCGCCCCGCTCGCTTCACCAAGTACCTCCAGGGCATCCCCGTCGAGCTGAGCGACGAGGAGCGCACCTTCTTCGAAGAGATGAAGGAAGCCTACCTGCAGTACCAGAGCATCATAGGCTCGCAGCAGGTGGCCCACATCACCGACATCAACAAGCTGGCACGCCTCATCCGGCTCGACATGCACGACAAGCCGCGCCAGGCGTCCGAAATAGTGAACACCTGGTACGACACCCGCCCCGACGACTACGTGAAGGGGGTGCTCCAAAGCCGCATGGGCGACCACAACGACCAGAGCCGCCTCTTCAACCTGCTGTTCACCGAGAACAAGGTGGACTTCTTCCAGCGTGTCCACCGCCACTGCACCGCCCACGCCATCTCGGGCCTCACCGCGGGCAGCTTCATGATAGGCCGCTTCGTGGCCCGCCCACTGCCCACGTCGCTGTGGAACAAGCTCTCCGACGCCGTCGTGGCCTTCCTCCTGAACGAATACGTCCTCTACGAGAAATACCAGCAGGTGCTGCAGGAGGTGGGCGAGATAAAACTGGCACGCGCCCACTCCCGCATCGAGACCGAAGGCATCGACAACATGGTGCTCAAAAGCTTCGACCTGATGGACTTCGTCCCCCTGCTCTACTCGCAGCACGACTGGCAGCAGGTCTCGCTCGAGCTGGAGAAGATAGACCACCAGGACAACACCCACCTGCTGGTCGAGAAGCTGAGCCACCCCATAGAGGAAATCTTCGACCTCTCCGCCCCGTGGAAGCGGGCACAGGTCGAGCAGAAACTGAAAGAGGCCGAGTCATGAGACCCGGCCTCTTCTTGTATCTCATGCTGCCGGTCAGACCGGTATGCGGTAGCCCACGCTCCACTCCACGAATTCTATCATGCCGGCCCTGGCGTTGAGCCCCACTCCGAAGTAGGTGTGCCCCAGGCTGTAGTAGGCCCCCACCCTCTCGTAGAGCCGCATGCCGACGCGCGACGAGGTGAGGGGTATGAAGCCCACCCCCACCCTCAGGCTGACCGGCCCCCAGAAGGCCTCGCTCACGGCCTGAAGCCCCGCGTAGAGCGGCAGGGGGTAGCGGTCTTTGTAGCGCGGCAGCTGCCACGTGTGGCTGAAGTTGTACCACAGGTCCACCCCGCCGCCCACGGCCAGCACCGGCGAGACGTAGTGCAGGAAGGCGGCCGAGAGGTCGTAGCACGGGTAGTAGCCGTCCTGCATCAGGTGGCGGCTCATCACCAGGCCGTGCGAGGCGGTGACGGCGACCTCGTTGCGTGGGACGAACGCCGCTGCTGGGCGCAGACGCAGCTCGGAGCCGAGGCTCCGCTCGTCGGCCACGACGGCATAGGAGAGGCCTCCCTGCAGGTAGTTGAGCCCCTTGTTCGGGCGGTACAGGTTTCCGTTGCTGGTGTGCACGAGCGAGACCTTCATCGAGAGGCGGCGCGTGATGTTGCACTGCAGTCCGATATCTATCAGGCAGCTCACCCACGGGCCGATGAAGATGTTCTCCGGGTCGTGCGTGAGGCAGTAGGGCTTGGTGTAGGTCGAGAGGCCGAGCATCAGGTAGTACTCCATACGGCGCCACATCGGGGCCCGCAGTCCGGCGGCCAGCCCGAACCGGTGGCCGGCGGTGCCCTCCGGAATGTAGAGGAACGACGCCGCCACTCCGAACGAGGGATAGCGGCGGAGCGCCTTCCACGGCTCGCTGCCGGATGTGCGCTGCCACCACGAGGCCTCCACTCCGCCCCCCCAGCGGTTGTACTCCGCCATGTTGAAGTTGTTGGGCATCATGTATCCGCCTGTGGCGGTCACGTCGAGCCGCGTCCCCTGGGCGTTCAGCACTCCCGTGCCGGCCGCCAGCGCCACAACCACTGCCATCCAGCGCACTGCCCTCATGCGTCTGCCTTTTGCGTCATCGCGAGGTAGTCGGCCTCGGTGATGACCGGTATGCCGAGCTTGGCGGCTTTCTTCATCTTCTCGGGGCCTGTCTTTTCTCCGGCCAGCAGGTAGGAGGTCTTCGAGGTGACCGAGCCGGTGGCCTTGCCGCCATGGCTCTCGATGTCGGCTTTGATCTCGTCGCGCGAGAAGCGCTCGAAGGTGCCGCTCACCACGATGGTCAGCCCCTGCAGGAGGCTGTCCTGTGCGCTGTCGGCCGACTGCATCTGCAGCCCCGCGGCGCGGAGGCGCTCCACCACGGCGCGGTGCTCCGCGTCGGCGAACCACTGGCAGACGGCATGGGCCGTGACGGTCCCCACGTCGTCCACCTGTGCCAGCTCCTCCTCGGTGGCGGCCATGAGGGCGTCCATGCTCCCGAAATGGCGGGCCAGCTTCTTGGCGCCCACCTCGCCGACATAGCGTATGCCGAGGGCGAAGAGCACCCGCTCGAAGGGCACCTGGCGCGAGTCGTCGATGGCCGCGAGCAGGTTGTCGGCGCCGCGGTCCTGGATGGTGGCGTCGGTGCCGAGCCCCACAAGCTGGTCGCGCCGCAGGTCGTAGATGTCGGCCACGTTGCGGACCAGGCCGGCCGAGTAGAGCAGCTCAAGGCGCTCGGGGCCCAGAGTGTCGATGTTCATGGCGCGTCGCGACACGAAGTGCTCCAGCCGTCCTATTATCTGCGGGTGGCAGCCGTCGGCGTTGGGGCAGTAGGAGCCTGCCTCGCCCTCTTCGCGCACCAGCGGTGTGCCGCACTCCGGACACCGCACCACATACTGCACCGGCATGGCCCCTGGTTGGCGTTTCTCCATGTCCACGCCGACCACCTTGGGGATGATCTCGCCGCCTTTCTCCACGAGCAGGCTGTCGCCGACGCAGATTCCCATGTCGGCTATGAAGTCGGCGTTGACGAGCGTGGCGCGTCTGACCACGGTGCCGCCGAGGCTCACGGGGCGGAGGTTGGCCACGGGGGTCACTATGCCCGTGCGGCCCACCTGGTAGGAGATGCTCTCGAGCGGCGTGGAGACGCGCTCCGCCTTGAACTTGTACGCTATGGCCCAACGGGGCGACTTGGCGGTGAGGCCCAGGCGGTCCCACAGGGCGGTCTGGTTGACCTTGATGACGATGCCGTCGATGCCGAAGGGGAGGTCCCATCGGGCGCGGTCCCAGTAGTCTATGAAGGCTTTTATCTCGCCGATGTCGTGGCATTCGCGTATGTAGGGCTGCACCTTGAAGCCCATCTGACTGGCGGCCTGGAGGCGGCCGTAGTGGGTGTCGGGCAGGGGGACGTCGTCGGGCGCCATCATGAAGTACATGCAGAAGAGGAGCTTGCGCTTGGCGCACTCGGCTGAGTCCTGCAGCTTGAGGCTTCCGCTGGCGGCGTTGCGCGGATTGGCGAAGGGGTCGAGGCCCTCGGCCTGGCGCTGCTCGTTGAAGGCGTTGAAGGCCTCGAAGGGGTAGACCACCTCGCCGCGGGCCTCGAAGTCGTCGGGGTAGTCGCCGCGCAGGCGGAGCGGGATGGTGGGGATGGTCTTGGCGTTGGCGGTGATGTCGTCGCCGACGGTGCCGTTGCCGCGCGTGACGGCCTGCACGAGGTGTCCGTGGCGGTAGGTGAGGCCGATGGCCACGCCGTCGTATTTGAGCTCGCAGGTGTAGGAGAATTGGGAATTGAGAATCGAGAACTGGGAATTGAGGATGCGGCGGGTGCGTGCCTCGAAGTCCTCGATTTCCTCAATGCTGTAGGTGTTGCCGAGCGAGAGCATGGGGAAGCGGTGCTGGACCTGGCGGAAGCTCTTGTTGACCTCGCCGCCGACGCGCTTGGTGGGGCTGAGTGGGCTGGCCAGCTCGGGATACTGACGCTCGAGGTCCTGCAACTCGCGCATCATGGCGTCGAACTGCTGGTCGCTGACCAGGGAGCGGTCGTTCATATAATATTCGTAGTTGAGCCGGTCGAGCTCGGCGCCCAACTGCTCCATACGCTGGCGGACGGGTTCGGTGTCTATCGCTGAGAAGAGGTCCATGGGGGAAGGTGAAAGGTGAAAGGTGAAAGGTGAAAGGTGAAAGGTGAAAGGTGAAAAGTTAAAAGTTAAAAGTTAAAGGTGTTAAGTGTTAAGTTATTTGGTGGTCCAGAGGCCTTCGAAGTCGAGGGAGACGGGGCCGATGAGGTGGATGTCGCAGTAGGATGCGGGGGCGTCGGTGTAACGGACTTCGAAGCTGCCGCCGCGTGCCACGATGCCGGTCGAGCCGGTGGCCAGGGCCGCGGCGGTGACGCCGGTGCCGCAGGCCCAGGTCTCGTCCTCGACGCCGCGCTCGTAGGTGCGGATGGCAAGGCGGCCGTCCGGGCGCCGCTCCACGAAGTCGATGTTGGCGCCTTGGGGGAAGAGGTCGGCGCGCTGGCGCAGACGTCTCCCCTGCCCCACGACGTCGTAGTCGTCGAGGTCCGCCACGGGCAGCACGAAATGGGGCGAGCCGGTGTCGAGGAACCATCCGCCCTCCACGGCCGCGACGCCCTGTTTCGACACCTCGCGCATGCCGAGGTCGACGACGCCGGCGCGGCCGTCCCAGCTGAGCACCGAGGCGCGGTGCGGCCCGTCGAAGCCCGTGAAGTTCAGCTCCGTACCGAGGCCAAGCATGTGGGCGAAGGCGGCGATGCAGCGCCCCCCGTTGCCGCACATGGAGCCCAGGCGGCCGTCACTGTTGTAGTAGTTCATGGCGAAATCGTAACCGTCGGCAGCGCGGTCGAGGGTGATGAGGCCGTCGGCGCCGACACCGAAGCGGCGGTGGCAGATGCGGGCGACTTCGTCGACAGCGGGCTGCCAGAGCAGGCTCCGGTTGTCGACCATGACAAAGTCGTTGCCGGCCCCGTCAAACTTGTAGAACGTGAACGTCATCAGTAGTCGATATTTGGGAACAAACGTCTGAGGGCCATGAGGTCGCGGTTGCGTTCGAGCATGGCGTTGTATTTCTTGTCGGGCGAGTAGGTAAGTTCCTCGCTCTCCACGAATTTGGGAATCACCTTGCAGTCCAGCATCGGCATGCCGGAGAGGGCGCGCATCTGGCCGAGCACGTCGTATTTGTGCTGTTTGAAGTCGTCGTGGAACCATGTGTTCTGGGCGTCGATTTCGAAGACGCCCGTCTTCTCGCCGAGGCGGACGGTGGCTCCGGACATGAGCTCGGCGAGGCCGAGGGTGTCGGCGGTCTGCTTCCAGTAGTCTTCCAGAGCCTCCTGCGTGAGGGGTTTGACGTCGGTGGGCAGGGTGGGCTTTTCCTTCTGCTGCACCGGGGCGGCGTGGATGCTGATGGAGCCTGAAAGGAGGGAGCCCTTCTTGGGGGGCACCGTCGGGGCGGGAGCGGGTGCGGCGGGTGCTGGTGCACTCCTCGGCGGCGGGCCGGGAGGGCGTGGACCGGCTGACGGAGCTGGCCCGGGCGCTCGGCGTGCGGGTGGAGGAAGCGGACCGGGCACTGGCCCGGATCAGCGCGAAAGAAAACTGCTACGCCGCGGCGGTGTTTGAAAAGTTCAGCGACCCGCTGGAATCTGAGAAGCCGCATGTGCTGCTT
>CAMVAA010000003.1 GCA_947165345.1 uncultured Bacteroidales bacterium | reverse complement strand
CGGCCATAAGGAACTCGATGGCGTCCTCGGCGGTGCAGATACCGCCCAGGCCCACGACGGGAATCTTCACGGCATGAGCCACTTGCCACACCATACGCACAGCCACGGGCTTCACGGCGGGGCCGCTTAGGCCGCCGGTGACGTTGGCCATGCAGGGGCGGCGGCGCTCGATGTCGATGGCCATGCCCAGCAGGGTGTTGATGAGGGAGACGCTGTCGGCACCGGCACCCTCGACGGCGCGGGCAATCTCGGCGATGTTGGTGACATTGGGCGAGAGCTTTACTATCAGCGTCTTATGGTAGACCTTGCGCACCGCCTCCACCACCTCCGCCGCCATAGCCGGCTGGGTGCCGAAGCCCATGCCGCCGTGCTTGACGTTGGGGCAGGAGATGTTCAGCTCGATGGCGGGAATCTTCTCCAGCGCGTCGATCTGCTCGGCCACGGAGCAGTATTCCTCGATGGAGGAGCCGCTGACGTTGACGATGATATTGGTATCTAAGTGCTTGATTCTATGATATACTTCGGAGCAGAACTTCTCCACGCCGCCGTTCTGCAGGCCCACGCTGTTGAGCATGCCCGAGGGGGTCTCGACCATGCGGGGGTAGGGGTTGCCCTCGCGGTGGGTGCCAGTGGTGCCCTTGACGACAAAGCCGCCGAGGCGGTTGAGGTCGATGAAGTCGGCGAACTCCTCGCCGTAGCCGAAGGTGCCGCTGGCGGTCATCACCGGGTTCTTCAGCTTGAGATTGTGTACTTTAACTTCCAACATACTTTTTCTTATTTAACGACAACCCAGACAATGTCGACAACATTTTCGCGGCGCGACATGCGCCGCATGGTTGTGTTTTTCTCAGTTGTCGTTGGACATTTCCTCTTGTCGTGTTTTATTTGTACCACTTCTGCATGGTGCTGATATCGAACACCGGACCATCTTTGCAGACGCAGCGGTGCCCCTGGTCGGTGTCGGTGACACAGCAGAGGCAAGCGCCGACGCCACAGGCCATCATGTTCTCCAGGCTCACTTCGCAGCGCAGCCCGCGCTCGGCGGCACTGCGTGCCACGGCCTTCATCATGGGCGTGGGGCCGCAGGTGTAGACCATGTCGTAGCGCTCGGCGAAGGCGGGATGGCTGACAACGAGGCCCTTATGGCCGCGCGAACCGTCGTCGGTGGTCACGCAGACGCGGCCGTAGGGCTCGAAGGCGTCGCTCACGGGTATGAGGTTCGCGGAGCGGCCGCCCAACAACACCGTGCACTCCACACCCCTTGCTTTCAGGACCTTGGCCAGATAGAACAGCGGGGCGATGCCGGCTCCGCCGCCCACCAGCAGAGCGTGGCTGCCGGACGGCAGGTCGGTGCTGAAACCATGGCCCAAGGGGTAGACGACATTGAGCCTCTCCCCCACCCCGAGCTGCGCCAGCCGCCGGGTGCCGGAGCCCACGATTTGTATCATAAGAGTCATGGTACCAGCCACTTCGTCCACGTCATGGACCGAAATGGGGCGCCGGAGCATCACCTTGGGCTCGCCTTCCACCTGCACCTCGACAAACTGGCCGGGGAGGGTGGTCTGCATCTTTCCCCCGTGGCCGAGCAGCAGAGAGAAATAGCTGTCGCCCAACGAGCGACGTTCCAAAATGGTGAAATCGTGTATCTCTTTCATCAGGATTGTTGTTTTCTTTTCACTATAACGCACAACGGGAATTATTATTGTGCCCGGACGGAAGGACGAGGGTCTGCAGATTGGCAGCTTGGGGGTAGGGAGGGGGTAGAGAGGCCCCAGAGAGGGGGTAGAGAGGGTGCGGGGAAACCCTTGCTGGCACTGCAAGGTTCGGCCGTTAGGGCCAACGGCACGGGTGGGGCCAGTGGGGGCGCAAGTCGCTTATAACATGGCGGTTAGTCGGCTTCCGAGGGGGCTGGGGAAGGGGTGCGGTCCGCGTCCTGCTTACGACGGCGGCGGAAGAGGCGGCGCCACGAGGCGGCGTCGAAGAACGACGAGTCGGTGGTGGCTTCGAGGGTGAGGAAGATGCCTATGGGAAGCATGACGAGCGTGGAGACCCACATCCCCTCGGGGCCGAGGGCCGACTCGCGGACTGCCTTCTCGGCGATCATGCCGACCACATAGTAGAGCACGAAGAAACCTACCGAAGCCACGAGCGGCACACCGAGGCCGCCTTTGCGGACGATGCTTCCGAACGGGGCGCCGATGAGGAAAAGGAGCAGACAGGCGATGGAGAGGGTGAACTTGCGCTGCTTCTCGATATGGTGGCGGTTGATGTACTCACGGTCGTTGTCGATGACGCCTTCGTAGCTGCGGCTGTCCTTGGCGGCCGTATAGGCCAGATGGCGAGCGCGGTCGAAGGCACGCTGGAGGGTCGACGCGTCGGTAGCGGCGAGCCGTTCGTCGAAGGTTGGCAGCCCGGAGGCGGCGACGGCGGCGGGGCTGGCACAGAAATGGCGCCAGAGATACATAGTGCCCTGCAGGTCGACGCCGTACGATGCACGCCGTGCGTCGAGCGAAGAGTCGAGGTCATGAATACGGCTATTGAGCTGCGCGACATCCATCATCTGGTAGCCGCCCTTGAAGAGGTCTTCGGTGCTCTTGTTGTAGGCGAACGAGGAGATGTCGAGGGTGATGGTCTGGCGCTTGAAGCTGATTGTGGTGAGGGGTCGGCGCCTGTAGTGCTCGCCGGTGGTCGACTCGGTGTAGGAATAGCCGTCCTCGAGGGTGAAAACGAGGTAGCGGCCGTTGAGGATGGTCTCCATGGTGCCGTGGCGGGCGACGGTAACGTCGACCTCGGTCATGCCCTGGGTGTGGTTGTAGATTATGATGTCGTTGAGGGTGTGACCGTCTTGGCCTTTGCTGCCGATGCGGATAACGTAGCCTTCTATCTCCTGGTAGTACTCGCCGGGACGTATGTTGACGGCCGGCTTCTTGCGAGTGATGTCATAGAGGGTGGTCCGGTAGCGGACCATGGCTTCGGGCATGATGTTGTTGGCGAAATAAAATGCCACGCCGGTGAGCAGCAGCACGACGACAGCCATGGGGAGCATGACGCGGCTGACGCTGATGCCACCGGCCTTCATGGCCACGAGTTCGTACTTCTCGCCGAAGTTACCCATGGTCATAATTGAAGCAAAGAGGACCGCTATCGGGAGCGCCATGGGAACAAAGGTGGCCGATGCGTACATGAGCAGCTCGGCTATGACGCCGAACTCCAGACCTTTGCCAACCATATCGTCGATATATTTCCATACGAACTGCATGAGCAGCACGAAGACCGCCACCGCAAAGGTCAGCACCAAGGGTCCGAGGAACGAACGCAAGATAAGGCGATCTATCTTCTTCAACGTATCCGGGTATTAGAGAGTTATTGCAATACGCCTACATCAATCCAAGCCAGCGCAGGATGTCGTTGCCGTTGGCCACAATCATCAGGGCCAGCAGGAGCCACATTCCGACGTTCTGTGCCACGGTGAGGAACTTGTCCGACGGCTTGCGGCGACTAATAATCTCCCACAGGGTGAAGATGATGTGGCCGCCGTCGAGGCCGGGGATGGGGATGACGTTCATGAAGGCGAGGACCAATGCGAGAAGGGCCGTTAGTTCCCAGAATGCCTGCCAGCTCCAGTGGTCTGGGAAGAGGGAGGCCATGGCGCCAAAGCCGCCGAGGTTCTGGGCTCCGCCGGGGGCAAAGAGGAGCTTGAGTGAAGAGACGTAGTTGACCAACGTGCTCCATCCGTGAGCTATACCGGCCGGTATGGCCTGGAGGATATTATACTCGACATGACGGTAGCCGGGGAAGAGGCGGGAGATGTCGTTCTCACACTGCACCCCAATCTTGCCATTGGAATTAACATGGACCGGCAACGAGTCGTACACGCCGCCACGGTAGAAACCGATGGTGACGTCCGTGTCCTTCGACTGGCCGAGGACCTTAATTATATCGCCAAACGAGGCGAGACGCTCGCCATCGACACTAACCACACTGTCGCCCGTCATGAGTCCGGCTTTCTCGGCCGTAGAGCCAGAAGCGAACCCTTTGACGACAAACGGGATGCGGAGCGACATCAGCTGTTTGACCCGTTCGGTATTGACCCGCTCGACGAGACGGTCGCCGAGGGGTATGTCAACCAGCGAGTCGCCGCGCAAGACGGTGGCCATACGAGGGGATTCGAGGAGGAGGGCCTTGTTGACATCGACGACCTCGTAATAGTCCTTGCCGTCGAGGGCATAAATGATGTCCCCGTTCTGAAAGCCCTGGTCGAGCATCACCTGATGGTAGTCGTAGCCAAGCGAGGCACTGCGCAACGGTAGTTCGTCCTTACCCCAGTGAGCAAACATGACACCGTAGATGAGCAGAGCAGAAAGGAAGTTGACCAGCACACCGCCACTGATGATGCAGAGGCGCTGCCATGCAGGCTTGGTGCGGTACTCCCACGGCTGCGGCTCGCTCTCGAGGTCGTCGGCACTCTTGGTCTCGTCGATCATACCTGCGATGTCGCAGTAGCCGCCAAGCGGAATCCATCCAAGGCCCCACAGAGTATTGTTCTGGTCCTCGGGGGCGAGGTTTTTCTCGTCCCACGACTCGGGAGTGTCGGCATTGAAGAAAAGGAAATGCCAACGGCCGCCGAACTTCTTAGCCTTGAGGATAGAGAACTTCCAGTTGAAGAAAATATAGTAGCGGCGTACTCGCACGTGGAACAGTTTAGCGAAGGCCAAATGTCCAAGCTCGTGGGTGGCGACGAGGAGCGAGAGGCTGAGTAATAAGGCTAACCAATTCATCTATTCAAATATGATGAGGGATTTTGTATTATTTGTCAATGGTTTCGTATTTCTGCATCGGTGGCGAGGAGGTCGGCGAGGGAGGGGTCGGCCACAAACGGGGCTGTCTGCATGGCGTGCTCGACGACGTCGGCAATGTCGAGGAAGCCAATTTCGCCGCCGAGGAAACGCTGGACAGCAACCTCGTTGGCAGCATTCATCACGCAGGGCATGTTGCCTCCCTGAGCAATAGCGCGGTAGGCCAGGTCGAGGCAACGGAATGCCGACCGGTCAGGCTTCTCGAAGGTAAGCGACGGGTAGTCTGCGAAGTCGAGACGCGGGAGATGACTCTCGACCCGTTCAGGGAAGGTGAGGGCATACTGGATGGGGGTCTCCATGGTTGGGACACCGAGTTGAGCCTTGATGCTTCCGTCGGAAAACTGGACCATCGAATGGACCACCGACTGCGGATGCACCACCACCTCTATATCGTTGGCATCGACACCGAAGAGCCATCGCGCCTCGATAACCTCAAGGCCTTTGTTCATAAGCGTCGCGGAATCGACCGTCACCTTACGGCCCATACTCCAGTTGGGATGGTGGAGGGCTTGTTCGACCGTAACCGACGCCAGCCGCTCACGGCTGTAGCCACGGAAGGGGCCACCGCTGGCGGTGAGCAGGATTTTGTCGACAGGGCTGCACTCACCGACAAGACACTGGAAGATGGCCGAGTGTTCGCTGTCGACCGGCAGTATGGGCACCTTGTGGCGCATGGCTGCAGCAGTCACTATACTGCCCGCCACGACCATTGTCTCCTTGTTGGCCAATGCGACAGGCTTGCCGCACTCCAACGCCTTGAGGGTGGGTCGCAACCCAGCGAAACCCACTATTGCCGCCACGACGATGTCTATACTATCCATCGTCATGAGATCCTCGATAGCCGCCTCGCCGGCAAACACCTTGATATCGGTGGCGGCAAGGGCCTTGCAGACCTGCTCATACTTGGACTCGTCGGCAATGACGACGGCGTTGGGGTTGAATTCCAGAGCTTGTGCGACGAGGAGTTCGGCATTGGACCCGGCACACAGCACCTCAACGGCGAACAAATCGCCGTGACGACGTACCACATTGAGTGTCTGGGTGCCTATCGAGCCTGTAGAACCTAATATTGCTATCTTTTTCAAGTCGGATCAGAATGATATATAGTCTATTGGATTAACCGGGGAGCCGTTAACCCACACTTCGAGATGCAGATGCGGACCGAGTTCGCGGTTGTTGCCGGCGCCGGCATAGGCGATGGGCTCACCGACCCTCACCACATCGCCCTGATGCTTCAGGAGGGCGCTGTTGTTACGGTAGACGGTGATAACCCCAGCCGGGTGCTGGAGCGCTATGACGTATCCCTCATCGGCGGCGAAGCCGGCGAAGACGACAGTTCCGCTATATGCGGCGCTGACCGGGCTACTGGCGGCGGCAGCGATGTCGACGCCATAGTGCCGGCGTATGGCGTCGTAAGGGGCGATGATATTACCTTTCACCGGCGGATAGAAGAGGCTGGTCACGCCAGGACTATCGCCCGCCGATGTGGCGGAAGACGCGGCGCCGCTCGCCTTCACCTCGTAGCGGTTGTCTTCTTTCTCCACCTCGGCACGCAACAGGCTGTCCTCGCGGCTTCGCCTGTAGACGGCAGACAGGTGCTCCAGCGTAGAGAGGCTGTCGCTTTTCACACTGTCAGCCTGTGCACCCATGTCGTCGCCCCGCATGACGGCCTGGACCGTGGCGATGAGCCACTCCTGGTCGGCAAGCGCTGTCTCAAGGGAGTCTATCTTCTTGGCATTGACATAGGTCTGCTCTATCATCTCGGTATCGGTATAGCCCGGGATATATTCGCGCAACGGGGTGAATGCGATGAGGACGGTAGTCAGGACAATGAGGACTATCACCGTGACACCGATGGTGACAAACAGATTGATACCCGACAGCTGGAAGGAGAACTTCTCCTTATAGGTGTCGGTGTCCATCACCACAAAGCGATGCTTGTGCCTTATCACATCGCCGAAGGGTGCGCGCCTTATCCTGTACCACAGGTCTTTCAGTCCCATTACGGTGTCTCCCGTTAATGAAGAATGATGAATGACGAACCAGCTTTACAAGCCAGCGCCCGTCATCCATCATTCATCGCCAGACGCTTGGTCTCTGTTTAGAAGAACTTGTTACGCTGGTCGGTTATCTTGGCGTTGTCGCGCAACACCTGCGTAGCCATGCGGCTCTTGTTGCGGTAGGCCTGTTCGAGCTGGGCACGCACTGCCTCGGCGTTGACCTCACGCTCGTTCTTGCCATCGACCTGTACCATGTACACGCCACTGGCACCCTTGACCGGGCCGACAAGGCCGGACTGCGTGGCGGCCACAGCCGAGAGGACCTTGGGCTCCATGCCATAGCGGCCGAGATAGTAGTCGGCGAACGACACGCTGTCCAGGGTGTCGACAGCCACATTGAGTTTCGTGGAAATAGCGTTGATATCCTTGCTGGCTTTCACAGCCTCGCCGGCGCGGGCCATCAGGAGCTCGCCTTTCTTGTCGAGACGCGTGGGCTGCTCAATCATGGGACGCACCTGGTCGAGGGTGGCGTAGCCTTTGCGGAAGACGTCTTTCAGGGCCACGACGACGAAGACACCGTCGCACTCATAGACCTGGTCAGCCACGGTTCCCACCTTTGTTTCCTCGTTATAGGCCCACTGAACAATGCTACGGGCATTGTTGACGCCGGATATAGAGTTGGACATCATGGTGGTGCGGGCGCTGCGGACCTGCAGGTTGTCCTGCTGAGCGGCAGCCTCGAAGGCGTCGATGGTGCGGTTCTGACCGGCAAAGCGGTTGGCCTCGTTATAGACGGCACGGTTGGTGGCGGACGAAGGAACGACCTCGCGGGTCACCATGGCCACACGGAACTTCTTGGCGGCAGGGGTCTTGTCCGTGACTTTCACGACATAGTATCCAACACCCTGCGGATGTTCGTACACGAAGCAACTACCGACGGGGTTCTGGACCAGAAGCTCGTTCAGGAAACCGTAGGCACCGTCGAGCTGCCACTGCAGGTCGCCGTTGTTGTTGGCCTTCTGCGGGTCGTCGCTGAACTGCTGGACGGCATCCTCGAAGCTCATCTTGTTTGTCTTCACGACGTTCAGCACGCTGTCGGCAAGGCTCTTGGCCTGCTCGTTGCTACGGGTGATGCCGCCGCCGGCGTTCTGGTTGAGGATGATAATCCACGAAGCGCGCAGCGAGTCGGGACGCATGGCGCTCTTCAGGACCTTGGCCATGGCCCACTCGCCGTTGGCGAGGACCGGGGCGAACATGTCGCCCTCTTTGGCGTTGGCCACCAGTTCGTCGAACGGAGCACGGAGGCTGCTGGCCCGCACGTACGAAGAGTCGTAGCTGCGGTCGCTCTCGGCGTTGACGAAGAAAGGAATCTCTTCCTCGGGCACCGTCTGGAACTCGTCCCACACCTTGTTCACCTGGGTCTGGATGTCGGCCAGGTCCTGCGGGGTCGGGTTGACGGGGAAGGTGATGAACTCGAGGTCGCGCAGCTCCTCGCGGACGCGGAAGTCGGCGCGGTGTTTGTCATAGTAGGCCTTGTAGTCGGCATCGGCGAGGCTGACCTCGTCGTCGTTCACCGTCGAGAAGGGCAGAGCGACGAGTCTGATGTTGGAGCTCTTGCTGCCATACTCGGCGACCTTCTCGGCGAGGGCCTTCGGCATATAGAAACCGGCGTTGATGAGCGTGGAGTACTTCTGCTGTTCGCGGTCGGTGCGGACATACTTCTCGAGCTCCACCCACTGCAGACGGCGAGCCGTGTCGATCTGGTCGAAATTCTCAATCCAGTAGTTCACCTGACGCAGGTCGAACTGGCCCGTCTGCGGGTCAGTGAAGGACTGGCGAACATAGGGATGGATGAACGTGCCGGTGTACATATCGCTCAGCTCGGCGGGTGTCACCGTGAGGCCCATCTTGGAGGTCTGTTCCTCCATGAGGCTCTCGTCGACAAACTGCTGCCACACCTGTTCGCGGAGCTGCTGCTCGACGTCGGAGGGCACCTGGGCAGTCTGCTGCTGGAGCTTGTAGTTGTTCTCCATTTCCGCCACGAGCTCGTTGAAACGCTGCGAGGTCATCGTCTCGCCGTTGACCTTACCCACATCGGGTATTCCGCCATTGTTCTTGGTCAAGTCGCCCAGGATGAACGCCAAGATAGCAATACCTACTATGGCAACTGCCCATCCCGAATGTTTTCTGATACTTCCAATGATTCCCATTTTCTGTTATTATTTTTATAGTTGTTTATTTCTTCTTATTCAATGATACACAGCCAACAACGTGCAGTAAGCACACGTTGTCAAACATGCAAAGGTACAAATATTTTCGCAACCTACGATATTTTTTTGCCTCATCAGCGAAAAAAAGGTGGATGGGCTACATCTCGAAGCCGAACGGGAGGAGGTCGGCCACGCGTTGGAACTCGCGCACGCCACCGTCGGCGGTGTAGCACAGCACCCTCATCGGGTGACCCTGCTGCGACTCATACTCCATCATCACCTGTCGGCATGCGCCGCAGGGCGCCGCCTCGCAGAGGTGCCCTTCGTGATTGCAGCCGACAATGGCGATGGCTTCGTAGTCGCGCTGGTCCGGATAGTGGGCCGACGCCGCGAAGAGGGCGGTCCGCTCGGCACAGAGTCCCGACGGGTAGGCGGCGTTCTCCTGGTTGCTGCCTGTGACCACACGGCCGTCGGCGAGGCGCAGAGCCGCGCCGACATGGAATTTAGAATAGGGTGCATACGCCGTTGCGGCTGCGGACACGGCGAGCCTCACAAGCTCGCGGTCGGCCGGCGCCAGCGCGTCCACGGTGGCGTATTCCCGATAGTTTATTGTGTATGTCCTGTCCATAGTCATGTCAAAAAGGGCGCCGCCCGTGCGGGCGGCGCAGCATTCACCAAATCAGAATGTAATGCCCGTCGTGGAAGGTTGTCTCGTACCTGTAGAGCGGGCAGGCGGTTGCGGCGCCTGTGCAGGGGTTGCCGTTTATCAGCTCGAACTGCGAGCCGCAGCGTGGGCAGCGGACCGACATGGCGAAGTCGCGCTCGTCGGGTACCATCTGCATATCGTGGTCGAGTGGGCATGTCAGTTCGAAGGCCACGTAGTTCCCCAACGATTCGCACCGCACCACGATGCCCCGGTGGCCGCGGTTGACGGTGGCAGTGCCTCCGGGGTTAGCGAGGGCCGAGAAGCCGGTCTGGTAGATGTCGATGTCGGCCCCGTCGCCGAAGGGGGTGTTGCAGGTGTCGCCGGAGCATGCCGTAGCCACGAGCGCGAGTGCTATAAGCCACAGCCTCCTCATTGCGCTGCCGGATAGTCGCCGTAGACGGTCTTCATAGCCACTGTGGCCACGATGCGCATGGTCTCGGCATTGACGGCCTCGAGGTCGTCGGTGGTGGTGTGCCAGTGGGTGAAGAAGCTGGTCGTCGGGCTGTTCTGCACTATGTCGACCATCGGGATACCGGCGATTTGGTTGACATACATGTGGTCGTCCAGTATCGGGTCGGTCTCCTGGTTGACGAAGATGTTGCCGAAGCCGAGGGCAGCGGCGGCGGACCACAGCTTGTCCGTGAGGCCCGGGGCATAGTAGCGGCTCACCTGCTCCTTGGTGAAACGAGGCTGGTCGGTGCCGACCATGTCGAACAGGATGCCGTATACGGCGGTGTAGTAAGGGATGTGTCGGTTCTGGGCCCAGTGCTGCGAGCCTTTGCACCAGGTGTTGTCCTCGTAGCGTTCGCTCCACTCGGGCAAGCCCTGGTCCTCGACGTCGAAGAAGACGAAGTCCACCCCGACGGAGGGCGGCAATGCCGACATGACGCGAGCCATCTCCATGAGGACCGCAGCGCCGGAGGCGCCGTCGTTGGCGCCGGGCACCGGGGTGCGGTGGTTGGCGTCGTCGGGGTCGTGGTCGGCCCACATGCGGCTGTCCCAATGGGCAGCCAGCAGGACCCGGCGGGAGGCACCGGGGTTGAGCGAGGCCACGATGTTGCGTCCCGGCACGCGTGAGCCGTCCCAAAGGGTGGTGTGGAAGTCCTGGAGCACGACGGTGTCGCACCAGCGGCCCATCCGCGCCGCTATGTACTCCGCGCAGCGCCGCCAGGCTTCGCTGCCGGGGATGCGGAATCCGAAGGCCACCTGCTCCTGGACGAAGCGGAAGGCCGAGTCGGCATTGGGCTCCGGAGCCTGGACCTGGGTGTAGTCGATGCCTTTGGCTGGGAGGGGTGCCGAGGGCTTCTTGGGGGAACAGCCGGACGCGAGGGCCACGGCCAAGAGGAGGTAAAGCGAAAAGCGGAAAGACTGGTGTCCACTCCTTCCGCTTTCCGCTTTCTTGGATGCTTTTCTGTCTATCATCGGCTCGTACTTACTTGATGCGTTCGGCATACTCGCCGGTGCGGGTGTCGACCTTGATGCGCTCGCCTTCTTTGATGAAGAGTGGCACACGCACCTGGACGCCGGGCTCGACGGTGGCGTCTTTCATGGCGTTGGTGGCGGTGTTGCCTGCGAAACCGGGCTCGGTGTAGGTGACGACGGTCTCGATGAACGGGGGGAGCTCGCAGATGAGCGGGGTCTCGGTGTCGGCCTCGACGGTGATTTCCACATACTGGCCGTCCTTCAAGAACTGGGGCGCGTTGATGATAGCCTCGGGGATGTATATCTGCTCATAGGTCTCGGTGTGCATAAAGACATGCATGTCGCCCTCCTTGTAGAGGTAGGTGTAGGGGCGGCGCTCCACCCTGACGATGTCGATTTTGGCACCGCTGGGGAAGGTGTTCTCGAGCATGCGTCCGGTCTTGACGTTGCGCATCTTGGTGCGCACGAAGGCGGCTCCCTTGCCGGGTTTCACATGGAGGAACTCCACGATGGTGTAGATGTCGTTGTTGAAATTGATGCACAGTCCGTTCTTGATATCGGTCGTTGTTGCCATAAATGATGATTGTTGTTTATTTGTTATTATTGCTGTTTTTCTTTTTTTCTTCGGCCAAGAGGAGGGTGAGTCGCCGCAGGTCGTCGCGGAGCTGGTCGTTTTCCTCGTCGCAGGAGCGGTAGCGGTGGCGGTCCATCATCCAGCGGCAGAATATGGCCAGCGCGAGCACAAGCATTGTCAGCGACAGTCCGTGTGCTTTCATAATAAAATAGATAGCCGTAGCGCCGAGTATCAGCACGTAGGATGCTATCTCATAGACTTTTATTGCAGTCTTGTGGCTCATTGTGAATAAACTTTGCGACTGCAAAGATACATATTTTTTGCAAATGGGGAGCAAAAAAAATCTACTCCTCGACGCCGAAGACGGCGGTGAGAGTGGTGTCCTGGGTCATTTCGACGAGGCGCGGGTTGTCGGTGACGCCGTCGCTCCAGTGGAGGAAGGAGTAGCCGAGGGCAGGGAGGGCGGTGGCTTCGGCGGAGGTGAGAGCGGGGTAGCGACCGGAGCCGAGGACCTGGCCAATGACGCTGTCGTTGGACTCCAGGGTGAGGGTGTAGAAGTCGACAATGGGGAAGAAGGGGCCGATGAAGTACATGGTTTCCGAAATGAGGATGAGGGCTTCTTCTTCGGTGAGTGGCGGACGCCCGTAGAAGACACGGTTGGCAAGGCCGCAGGACATACAGAAGTCGTGGTCCTCGTCCGCTGTGTTTTCGAAGATGGCGGCATAGGCAGTGGGGAGGTGATAGTCGACAGAGCTGTCGGGGAAGGTGACGAAGGGGTTGTTGACCGTGCCGACGATGTAGAAGAAGGAGTCGACGACGACGGGCTGCTGGAAGTAGACTTCGTAGAGGTAGCAGTAGAGGTAGTCGGCGGAGTCGGAGCTTCGGTAGGTGCGCGGGAAGCGCCATACGCGGGGGGAGAGGGTGTCCCAGCGAGCCGAGTCGAGCGGGACTATGAGCTGTGGCACATACTGCGGGACGGAGTTGGGCGGGAAGCCGACGCCCTGAGCCAGAATGAGGTATTCGGGCAGACGTGGCACTGTTGGGTGGAGTGGCGGGAAGACGGGCCACGTAGTGGAAGAGCTGACGACCATGGCGGCCAGGCCTTTGACGGCCATGTGGGACTTCGTTATGTGTTCGTTGGCTATAACACCGTGCATCACATTGGAGGGGTTGGCTTTCTGCCTTGTGAGGTTGTACAGGCTGTATGTGTCGATGCCCGCTTTGAACATGACGCAGGTGTCGTACCAGTTGTAGTAGTAGTAGTCGGAGGGGCGGTTGGTCAAGGTGTCGGGGAGGGAGTCCGTGGTCTGTGCAGAGGCACAGAGCGCTGCCATGCAGGCCGCTATCAGGGTAAGAATACGGTTTTTCATAGCTGCTGTTTTTTTCTTATTTCTTGATGAACAATTTGACGCCGGAGCATGAGTCGGACTCGACCGCCACATAGTAGACACCTGCGGGGAGGCGGCTTATGTCGAACCGCGATGAGGAGCCGGAGAAGGAGGAGTGGAGATGAGTCCTACCGGTGTTGTCATAGATGCGGATTGTGTGCTGTCCGGCGGTGGCCACTGATACGGAGAGCCAGTCGTCCGCTGGGACAGGGGCGATGGCGAAGCATGGCTCGCGGCCGTCGACGGAGCCGATGCCCTCGGGAGGTGTCGTCGGGGCGAAAAAGGCGGCGAAGGCGGTGTCGGACCAGACTTCGACGAAACGAGGGTTGGCGGTGTCGCCGTCGTTCCATCCGATGAAACGGAATCCTTCGTCGGGAGAGGCGCCGATGGCTGCGGTGTCCATGGAGCGGACGGTTGCCGCGCCGTGGACCGAGCCGCCATCGGTGGCGGCGGTGACGTCGAGCCGGTAATAGTCGGTGTCGACGATGGCAAAGAAGGGGCCGAAATGGAAGTGTCCGCCGGTGCCGTAAAACCACGTGGAGGTGTCTTCAAGGTCGCCCGTGGTGAAGACGCTCGGCACCGAATCACGGCAGTGGGACAGGCAGGGATTGGACGTATGTTCCGCCACCATATAATAGAATGTCGGCATGGACTTGTAGTATCCGCCACTGCCCATGCCTAGGTATGTGGCTACGAAGTCGTTGTTGTTTCTCGAGCCGAAGATGTAGAACGAGCTGTCGACAATGACGGGAGTGTCGAACATGGCCTCGACGACGCGGCATCGCATCATGGCTGGAGTGGTCTGCGCGAGTTCGTCCTCGATGGTGCGAGGCAGCAACATGATACGCTGTGTGGAGTGGCTGTCCCACACCGCCGAGTCGATCCTCACCGAGTCACCGGACAGACGCACGATCATAAGGTATTCGTCGAGAGGTGGCTGAGTGTCGCATCTGACCCAACTCTCGCCGATAATGTCGCGAAAGGCTATCGGCAACATGGCAGCAATGCCCTTGACGGCCGTCCGTTTCGGGACGACAATCTCCCGTCCGTTTTTTACGCGCTTGTTGTCGTCTGCAGTAATTTTAAATACACCAGACCATCCATATTCCTGTATCAACACATAATTCCTATTGCCGGCATTGCGGTATATAGGGCACTGGTAGTACCAGTGGTGGTTGAAGTAGTTCGCGGCGGGGCCGATAATGGTGTCGGCATACTGTGCCGCAGCGCCAATGGCCGATGCGAGCAGCAGGGCGGCTATAAAAAATGTCTTTTTCATGGTTAAAACTAATTGAAACATGAAAGCAATCCTGTATCTTCTGTTATGGTACACAGACGTGTTTCTGTTATCGCTGTATGTATACGGGGGTCGTCCTCGAGGTTGTTATTGTCGTTACTTGGGAGCCCACTCGAGTTAACCTTGTAGTATGATATGGACTCGGAAGAGAAACAGCCAAAGAGATGCCAGAATGGGTTTGGCGTCAGGAAGTCATATACGCTTGCCGACCGTGGGTAGAGCGACGACCCAACAGTTGAACTGCCCGCAGCCACAATCTTGACGTCGGCAGAGGAATAGGGCATTATGGTGGCGCTGGTGAGGTTGTAGCCTGCTCTGGAGAGCGCCTCCGTGGTGGAGGGCGAGAAGACAGCGGGGTGGACGATGCACGAGCGTCCGCTGCTGTCCGTCATGAGTATACATAGCTGTGCGCTTGCGGCAGGGGGCTTCACAAATTGGGTTTCGAGGAGGGAGGCATAGCGTTTGTTGCAGCAGTAGAGGTCGAAGCCGGAACCGGGGTGGTCGATATCGAGGACGAGTGGCTTGCCGGCGAGGTCGTAGACACCGGGGATGTTGCTGCCGAGATAGGTGACCGTGACCCTTTCGTTGCCACCGCCGGCAAAGTTGAGCGACACTGGGCCTAAGGTGCCGAAGCCGACGCTGTTGTCCATGACAAGGCCCATATCGTAGCGGTAGAGCCGGCAGGTGGTGATGTCAAAGTCCTGCCAATGTTTGAAATAGCGCATGCCGAGGCTGTACTTGTAGTAGAAGACATGCTTGGGGTCGTTGAACCTGGAGACCGTGGCGAAGCGGCCGCCGGCATAGACGATGTCCATGAAGACCTCGTCGTAGAGCGTAGAGGTGACGAAATGCCACTGCCACTGCAATCCAGACTTTCTGTGCTCGACGACGCACGACTTGCCGTCGATGCGGGTGCCAATGGCCGACGCGCACAAGCCGTTGGCGGCAATACTGGTCAGGTTCTCGGTGCTATCTATCCACGAGAAGAAGACCGTCACGGTGTCGTGGAGGCCGCCATAGTCGAAGTAGCCTATGACCCCGTTTTTCTTGATTTCCCATGACGAGTTGCCTCCGATGTCGTAGATATAATCGCCTGTCCACCACCAATATTGGCCACAGAACCAGCATCGTCCGCCGTCGACGACCATGTCCTCGACGCGGTAGCCGTCGGTGGGTGCCATCGTGGATGACCAGGTCTTGACAACACGGCGCGTTCCGGCGGAATCGATGGCGAAACAGAGCTGGTTCCCAGACGTTTGGAATGCGGTTATGGACGTGTTGCCGGCGGCATTGCTGCGCACCACGGATTTGGTGCCGGACAAGAGGGGTGTGGAATAGCTGTTGACGATGGAAGACTGCGCCGCGGCCGTTCCGCCGCCGAAGCACGCTACCAAGGCCACGATGGCAATGGCCAGACTTGGTTTAATTTTCATGATAGGACTGCACATTTTCGGTTGGGTTTTCGGGGTTTTCTACTATATATAAACTCACCTTCGGCGGGAAAATAAACACACCTTTCGTTTTTTAACATATTTCAAGCCTCGGGAGAGGTCGCAAACACAGTGTCAAGAGGGTGAGCAACAGGGAGTTGAAGCGATAGACGGCAAGGAGCCGGATTCAGTGATCATGGTTGTTTTGGAGGCAGCCCTCATTTGTATAAACGTATAGCATGGCGGAAAGGCTACACGGGTATGGCGATTTAACATAATTTAACACCATATTGTCCCCGCCGAACCGCCGGCCGGGGGGCCGGGAGGGGGTAGAGAGGGTGCGGTGGAGGCCGGAGGGTTTCCGGGAGGGGAGCGGGAGGGGGGGCTCAGCCGCCGCGGGGGCTATACGAGGCCGAAGACGATGGGGATATTGCCGGCGAAGAGCTTGACGGCCATGGCCAGGAGGACGACACCGAAGAACTTGCGGAAGACGTAGATGAGGTCGGAGCCGAGCCAGCTCTGGAGCTTATGGAGATAGCGGATGACGAGGTAGTCGATGACAATGTTCAGCAGCAGGCCGATCATGATGTTGACGTCGGCGTACTCGGCGCGGAGCGAGATGAGGGCGGTGATGGCCCCCGGGCCGGCGATGAGAGGGAAGGCTACGGGGACGATGCTGGCGCCCGACGAGGAGCCTTCGTTCTTTATGAATTCGCGCCCGGTGATCATCTCGAGCGAGAGGATGAAGAGGACCGCTGCGCCGGCCACGGCGAACGACGGCGTGTCGATGGAGAAGAGTCGCAGCACGGCGTCGCCCACGAAGTAGAAGACGACGAAGAGTCCGAGCGCCACGGCCGTGGACTGGAGGGGCTTGATGACCTTGCCCTGGTCGCGCATGGAGAGGAAGATGGGTATCGAGCCCGTGATGTCGATGATGGCGAACATCACCAGGAAGGCGCTGAAAATCTCGACGATATTTATCTGCTGCAACATTGTGAAGGTTGTTTGGTTTCTGTGCGGGGATGGTGAACGGTGTCAGACGGCGAACTTGCACTGGAAGCGGCGTTCGTACTCTTCGATGAGCATGGGGCGGAAGTCGGGGTGGGCGATGCGGATCAGGTCCTCGGCGCGGTGCTGGAGGGTGCGCCCTTTGAGGCGGGCGATGCCGTATTCGGTGACGAGATAGTTGACGTCGTTGCGGGTGGTGCTGACAGCCGAGCCAGGTGTGAGGAAGGGTTTGATGCGCGAGATGGTGCCGCCGGCGGCGGTGCTGGGCATGGCTATGATGCTCTTGCCCTCGCGGGCCATGGAGGCGCCGCGCACGAAGTCGATCTGGCCCCCGATGCCGCTGTACTGCCTCATGCCGATTGACTCGCTGGCCACCTGCCCCATGAGGTCGACTTCGAGGCAGGAGTTGATACTCACCATGCGGTACTGCTGGGCTATGATGATGGGGTCGTTAGTGTAGTCGACGGGGTAGAGTTCGATGTCGGTGTTGCCGTCGACGAAGTCGTAGAGTTCGCGGCTGCCCATGATGAAGGTGGCCACCACCTTGCCTTTGTGGAGCGTTTTGCGGCTGCCGTTGATATTGCCTTTCTTCATGAGCTCGGCCACGCCGTCGCTGAACATCTCGCTGTGTATGCCGAGGTCGTTTTTGTCGCCCAGCTCGGCGAGGACGGCGTTGGGGATGGCGCCGATGCCAAGCTGGAGGGTGGCACCGTCGGTGACGAGGGAAGCGCAGTAGCGGCCGATGGCCTTCTCCACCTCGCTCGGTGCATCGGCATGCAGTTCGGGCAGCTGGTAGGCGCAAGGAATGATATGGTCTATCTGCGACACATGAATCATGGTGTTGCCATAGGTGAAGGGCATAAGCTCGTTGGTCTCTATGATGACCGAACGGGCACGGCGAATGGCGGCGAGGGCGTAGTCGCAGCTGACGCCGAGCGAGCAGTAGCCTTCGTCGTTGGGCGGAGTAGCCTGGAAGACAGCCACCTCGCAGGGTATCTCGTCGCCTATCATCTCCGGAACGTCGTGAAAGTAGGCCGGGAAGAAGTCGCCATTGAGATGGTTGACAGCGTCGCGCGAGTTGCCACTCAGGAAATTACTCACATGGCGAAAGTGGCCATAGCAACGCGGATGCAGGAGCTCGTTGTCGCCGAGGGTGGTCATGTGAAAAATCAGCACATCGTTATAGTCCTCGCAGTGTTCAGCCATGGCATGCGGAATCACCTTGGGAACGGCCGCAGCGTGGCCCAGCACCACACAGTCGCCATCATGTATGTCTTTGATAGCCTCCTCAGGCTTAGATACTTTGCGTTTGTATTCGTCTTTCCAGTTCATGTTAGCAGAATATTTATGTTGTCGGTTTTTTCAGTGCCATTATAGGGTTTCCAGCTGCCACACAAACTCTAAAGACACCGTAACACGCAGTGCCTAAAGCTTCTGACGCAGCTGAAGCACCCTAATAAGCAAGTGCAAAATTACTAAAACTTTCCATACTGACAAAATACAATACATTTCACCCCGAAGCGAATGTTTCGGGTGCGGAAAACCGGACATTGGGGGAGGGGTGCGACAGGAAGCACGAGCGGAGACAAAAATTCTTCCGGAAAAACAACAGAGAGTCGATTTCGGCCTCGGCAACGGCGTTGGCACTGAGGCATTAGAAAGGTGTAGCTTCTTCTTATCTACTACTTATCTTCTAAATAATTTTTCGGCATAGACAATATCATTTTCCAACCTCCGTTATACCGGAAAACCACAAAAACGATGGCAAAAATATACCAAGACCTCGGCGGTGCATTCGGCGGACATGTAGGACCAGTGGTGGGCTACATGTGGAAGCAACGAGCCTGTCTGCGCGCCTACCGACAGCACATAAACTACCCCAACACAGAGAGCCAGCAACAGCAGCGGAGCTGGTTTGTAGGCATGGTGCGCTTTGCATCGCAGGCCAAAGAAGCCTTGCGCCTGGGCTTGAAGCAAAAGGCAGACCAGGCTTCGATGACCGAAGGCAACTACTTCATTATGCGCAACAAGCAGCATTTCGGCAAACCCGGTTCCAAAGGCGAAACCGTATATAGCCAGCTGCAGATTGCCGAAGGAGCGGCGGCCAACGTCGTTTTCGGGAAGCTACAATTCGAGAGCGGCGAGGTGGTGAGCGTGGACTTCGAGAAGAACACAATGTTCAGCCGCGCCTCGAACGACGACAGTGTATACCTCTACGCCTACTGCCCGGCGCAGTCGGAGGGGATGCTCTCGGCACCGACCGAACGGAGAAGCAAGCACCTGAGTGTCAAGCTACCCGAGACATGGATTGGGCTCGAGATCCACGTATACGGATTTGTGGTGGACCGCAACGGACGGCCGTCGGACTCAACATATATAGGCATAGGGCGTGTGAACTGCTACGAAGAGCGTGGCCGATACATACCTATAGACGGCAAATGGAACGATTTCGTCACACTAGTGAACGACGAGCAAACCATGCCCCAGCACGAGGAAAGCAGCCAGAAGGCGACTGCCGTGGAACTTCCGTTCACAATCAGCAAGGCATCGCCGCCAGAATGATGCCACATCATTGAAGGCAACCGACGAACCCACACAGGCAAAAAAGGGGATTACGGAGCAAAAAGGGGTCTTTTTGCAGCTGCCGCCATGCATGCCAACGACAGTCTGCATCAGTGGCGTATAATCTGTATTACAAGCATTTCACACTGCATAAATACTGGATTATGAGAAATTATTTTGCCATAATAAAAAAAAGTAGTAATTTTGCAGCCTCAAAATGACGGCCTACGGGCCGTCGTGAGATGACTCAGTAGCTCAGTAGGTAGAGCACAACACTTTTAATGTTGGGGTCCTGGGTTCGAGCCCCAGCTGGGTCACAAATACAGTCAGCGACACTGACTCAGTAGCTCAGCAGGTAGAGCACAACACTTTTAATGTTGGGGTCCTGGGTTCGAGCCCCAGCTGGGTCACAAATGCAAAGAAGAGCCGGAACAATATTCCGGTTTTTTTGTATGAGGTACAGATATATCATACTGATAACATGGTGTCTGACGCTTGTTGTGGCGATTACGCCAGTGCGCTCGCAGCAGACACAAGAGCAGCTTGCAGCCTACTACTATGACCGCGGCGAGTACGAGCAGGCGGCCCAACTATACGAGAGCCTGTACAAGAGTCCCACGACAAGCAAATACTACTACCAGCGACTGCTTTCAACCTATACCGAACTTGGACGATTCAACGATGCCGAGCGATTAGTGTCGGCCCGCCGCAAGGCAAATCCCAAAGACCTCTACCTATATGTCGACGAAGGGACCCTGCTGATGAAGCAGAAGAAAGAGAAAAAAGCCCTGAAATTATTTGATAAAGCCATCGACGCCATCGGGGCCAACCTACAACCCATCCCTGACCTGGCACAGGCGTTCCTGAACATAGGTCGCACAGACTATGCCGCCCAAACATACCTTACCGCACGTGCCAAGACGGGCAACAGATACCTATACTTCAACGAATTGTGCGGCGTATACCAGCTTGCGGGCAATTATGACGCCATGACAGCCGAATACTTCGAGCTCATCGACAAGCAGCCCAGCATGATGAACAACGTGCAAATCGCAATGCAGAAAGCCCTTGCCGAAGCCCCAGACGGACGCTTGGCCGACGGTGTGAGACGGGAGCTGGTACGGCGCGTACAAGAACACCCGGAGAACAAGAACTATCTACAGATGATGCTCTGGTTCTCACTCCAGATGAGGGACTTCAGCTTCGCCCTGGAACAAGCCGAGGCCATCGACGCACGCTTTCCAGACCTCGGCGCGGCCCAGGTGCTTCAGGTGGCCCAGATAGCACAGCACAACGATGCCCTCGACGTGGCTGCCGACGGCTACCGATACCTGCAAGGGAAAGGACCCAAATCGGCGACGTACATGCCAAGCCGCATAGGCGAGCTGGAAGTGGCGTACGCCAAAGTAGAGCGTAGACTGACCACAGACTCCAAGAGCCTGACCGAACTTCAGGCGCGCTATCTTGCAACGTTCGACGAGCTGGGCAAAAACGAGCGCACAATACCCTTGATGCGGAAATATGCCGCTCTCACCGCCTACCATGGCGGTGATCCCCAGGCCGCCATCAACATACTTGACGATGTGCTTGCCCTGCCGAAGCTGCAAGCCCACGTACGCGACGAGGTAAAGCTGGAGCTGGCGGACATGCTCTTATTTGCCGGCCAGACGTGGGACGCATCGCTACTCTACATGCAGGTAGACAAGGCCAACAAAGACGACATACTGGGCGCCATGGCCAAGTACCGCAATGCACGACTCTCCTATTTCAACCACGACTTCGAGTGGGCCAACTCACAGTTGAAGGCCCTGCGCTCGTCGACCAGCAAGCTGATTGCCAATGACGCCATGGAACTTTCGCTGCTCATTTCGGACAATATGGACGACGACAGCAGCTATACCACACTGTCTCTCTTTGCAGACGCCGACCTACTGATGTACCGCGGCATGCTGGACTCGGCGTGGCATGGGTTCGACAACATAACACGGCAAGCGCTCTCACATCCAGTCTTCGACGAGGTGCTGATGCGCAAGGCGGAAATCAGGATGAAACAGGGGCGATACGAAGAGGCTGACAGCCTGTACAGAAAGGTAGCAGAGTTCTATCCCGACGACATCACGGCTGACGACGCACTAATGATGCGAGCCAAACTGAACGAGGAACACCTCTCGAACAGTGCTGTCGCAAAAGAATGCTACGAACGACTGCTGCTCGACTATCCATCCAGCCTTTATACAGACGAAGCCCGAAAACGATACAACGCACTGATAGCACGATGACTGAAGTTAGAGCAAAGAAATACCTCGGCCAGCATTTCCTTACGGACGAAAGCATAGCCCGCCGAACCGTAGACAGCATTTCGCCCGACTCACGCCGGATTCTGGAGATAGGACCCGGGATGGGAGTGCTGACAAAATACCTGATAGCCAGAGAGAACACAGATTTACACGTAATAGAGATAGATCACGAAAGCACAGACTACCTTCACAGCCACTACCCGCACCTGCACGTCATAGAGGGGGACTTTCTTCGGTACGACCTAAGCACTTTATTCCAAGACACATTCACAATCGTAGGCAACTTTCCGTACAACATTTCTTCCCAAATACTTTTCAAGGTCTTCGACATGCGCGACCAAGTGTGCGAGGTGGTGGGGATGTTCCAGAAAGAGGTGGCCGAGCGTGTGACAGCAGGACCGGGAAGCAAGACATACGGTATACTTTCGGTATTACTATCAGCATTTTACGACACAGAATACCTGTTCACGGTCCACGAAAATGTATTCAACCCTCCGCCAAAGGTAAAATCGGCAGTCATACGACTGAAGAGAAACGAAGTGACAAGACTGGAGTGCAACGAGAAACTGTTCGTACAGGTGGTGAAGGCGGGATTCAACCAGCGTCGCAAAACCCTGCGCAACGCACTACGTTCAGCCAATCTGCCGATTGACAGTATTGACGGTGACACGCTGAGCAAGCGTGCCGAGCAGCTCTCGGTAGCACAATTCATTGAATTAACGAAAAACATAGAGACATGCACACAGCAGCCTTTATCGTAGCAGCCATAGCATTTGGAATCAACAACATGCTGCTCTTCCAGCGCTGTTCGGAAGCGGTACGGCCACGACTCAGCCACGGCCTGGCCGTCGCATTGGCGACAACAGCCATACAGACACTTCTCTTTATCATAGGCATGTATGTCGGAGACCTTCTCCACTTCGAAATGCCCGACAACCACGAAGCACTGTCGCAGAGCAACGCCCTGGTAATGTTGGGACTTACTGTCTTTGTGACCCTTCGGCAGCTGATGCCCTACCTGCGGCGCGAACCGAGACTACCCCTTTTCGACATCGGGACATGGAAGCCGGTGGGAGCGATGGGTGTGGCAACAGGGATAAACCTACTACTGGTCGGGATAGGGTGCGGATTTGTGACACCGCCCACAACAAGCATTCACAAAGCACTGTGGCCCATGCTGGTGGCGCTTTTCATCTTTGCATATTGGGGTGTGATGCTCGGTCGCCAGAAGGTGTCTATCAGACCACGACGGTGGGCGATAGTCGCAGCCATACTGCTGCTCGGCGTGGCAATAGGCACGATGGTAGACGCCTAATCCAGGATGCAACACACTGGTTTCATGCCTTATATATCCGCATAAGGCATTCTTTGCAGTCAAATTCGAGACGGAAACGACGTCCGTTATTGACGAGGAACAACTCGTCGCCGGGTTTTATTTCGGCCTGACGCGCTCCACGGCTTTTCCCCGTGAGACAACATCCAAGTTCGTAGCGCAAGCAATAGCGCGTTGTCATGAGGGCCTTGCCGTCGTAATCGCCGGTCCGCTCCAGACCCATTTCCATGACCTGCGCACCGTGACGCTGATAGAAAGCTTTTGCCTTGGCGTTGACGACGTTGGCACGGTAGTCAAGTTGCGCAACGGGATACTGTACGCCGGACGCCTCGAAGGCAGTGTCCGCGGGATGGAAATGCCTGATTCTATGTTCTATAAGGCGTTCTACGACCGTACGGCGCATATCATTGAGCTGAGAGGCGGGCAGGATGTAGCGCCCTTCGGTGGCATCGACGACAGAGCGGGCTTCGAACGGGGAGCTGCCAAGCTTAGAGAGCTGTTTAACAATAAGACTCGACGTACGGAGGGGGTTGTCCGACTGGTTGCGGTCGGCCTCGACACCGCATGAAGCCTCAATACCGTCACAGTCAACGACATCCAGCACGAAGCCGCGGTCGGTTGCACTGAAGCGCATATCAACAGGGATGCGACGCTCGGCCGTTCGGCCGGCAAGAAGCCGCTCAAACTGGCGGTCGTTGTTGCGCCACAGAGGTGTACCGATTTTGATATCAGGCATTAGAGATGGGGTGACAGTTCTGCCGTCAACACCATTGACAGCAAAACCCTGCAACCTGCCGTCCGAACCGATGAAGCAAAGACCGTCACCGTTGGCGAAAACTGCATCGCCGTCGACGGCGAGAGTGTAACGCCCTACAGAAGAGACACGTCCGACATATTTACCAAGCGACTTCTGTGTGCTGAACGATGCCATGGGGTGACGTTCGCGGAGAAAATAGTCGGTGTAGCCGCGGTTGAACGTTTTCTCGACATCGGGTTCGAAGAAAAAGACTGTCTTGCCGCTGGAGGCAGGCTCGTGGCCCTCCATCTGCCCGTCGAGAAGACGACGGTAGTGGGCGGTGACATTTTTCACGTAGTCCAGATCTTTGAGCCGGCCCTCGATTTTGAACGACATAATGCCTGCATCTATCATGGATGCAAGATGTTGCGACGCATTGAAATCACGAAGCGAGAGCAGATGGCGGTCCTTTAGCAACACGCGGCCGCCGACGTCGACGAGGTCGTAGGCAGAACGGCAAGGCTGCGAGCAGCAACCACGGTTTCCGCTGCGCTGGCTGAGGTATTGGCTCATATAGCACTGGCCGCTGTAGCTGACGCAGAGCGCACCATGGACGAAGGATTCGAGGTCGACCGATGTAGCCTGGCGGATGGCACGCATCTGCTCCAACGACGTCTCACGAGCCAGGATGACACGTTTGAAACCCACTTGTTCCATGAACTTTACACGTTCCAGAGAGGCGTTGTGGCACTGTGTGCTGGCATGCAGTTCGACCGGCGGAAGGTCGCACTCCAACAGGCCGAGGTCCTGGACGATGAGAGCATCGACACCGATGTTGTACAGCTGGTGTGCCATTTTGACAGCCGGTTCGAGTTCTTCGTCGAAAAGGAGAGTGTTGAGCGTCACAAACACCTTACAACCATAGAGATGGGCATAGTGGACCAGCGCGTCGATATCCTCGAGACTATTGGTGGCCGCGGCCCGGGCGCCAAAAGACGGGGCTCCAATATACAGGGCATCGGCACCATGGTTGACGGCCTCGCGACCGAAGTCGAGATTTTTGGCCGGGGAAAGGAGTTCCAACTTCATGAAATGGATAACGCCCCAAGGGACGCTTTATTGCACATCAGAACAATAAACACTTATAAACAACGTTATACGGCCATGGGAAAAAGCAAGATTATCTACGGCGGCCTGAAAGGGCTCGACCAGGAGCTGAGAAGGGCGGAATGGGCAGATGCGCGATACACGATAGTTGTTGACGAGAACACATTCAACCACTGCCTTCCCCAGCTGGTGAGCAAAGTGGCAGCACTGCAGGAAGCCGAATTAGTAGAGATACCTTCCGGCGAAGAAGGCAAAAGCATAGAGGTGGCCTCACAAGTGTGGCAGACCCTGACAGAAAACGGCGGCGACCGCAACACCGTGATTGTCAACCTTGGAGGCGGAAGCATCTGCGACCTTGGAGGCTTTGTGGCGGCAGCATACAAGCGCGGCATCCGCCACATAAACATTCCCACCACGCTGCTGGCGATGGCTGACGCCGCCATCGGAGGCAAGACAGCCATAGACTTTGGCGGCATCAAGAACAGCATCGGGTTTTTCCACCCGGCATCAGTGGTCACCCTCGAGACCGGTTTCCTTGACACCCTACCGCAAGAAGAACTACTGAACGGGATGATGGAGATGGTGAAAACCGCCGCCGTCACCGACGCTAACCTTTACGACATCCTAATGCACACATCCACCTTGGAGCCAAAAACCGTCAAAGAGGTGGCCAGGATGAAGTCGCGCATAGTAAAAGCCGACCCCTACGACCATAGTATCAGACACATACTAAACTTTGGCCACACCTTTGGCCACGCTATAGAACAATATAGCACTCCCATGCCCCACGGAATTGCCGTGGGCATAGGGATGCTGGCGGCGATGTACCTTTCGATGAGGAAGACCGGCCTCGACGAAAAGGTGTACACGGATTACCGTGACTGGCTACGTCGGGCTGTAGAAATACCACACTACGACCTGCGCGACATAGAGCAGATGCTCCCGCTGATGCACCACGACAAGAAAAACAGCCATGGCGAGACTCGCTGCGTCCTGCTCCAAGAGCTTGGTGCAGCGATAATTGACGTTTCGGTTTCGGACAACGAAATACGTGATACGCTGCTCCATTTGTGACCCCACACACAACAAAGTTGACAATGTCAATTTGTGGGAGTTTGGTAGGCGCTGGGGGTAGAGAGGGGGTAGAGAAGGGGTAGAGGGGACCCAGAGAGGGGGTAGAGAGGACCCAGAGAGGGGGTAGAGAGGACCCAGAGAGGGGGTAGAGAGGGGGTAGAGTTAGAGCTGATCCACTGGGAGCATTGTAGTCGGGATTCTATGCTTCTGCGCCAATAACCTGTTTCGCTTTCTGCTTTTCGCAGTTCTATTTTGGGTACCACGGTGTAAATTAATTGCGTATGTCCTGTGGGAAGGCGCATTTTATGCACTTCTTCTTTGAAAGTTTAACGGCTAAAACGCTCCTTTTAGAGGTATTGGCCAAAGCGTTGCATTTACGAGTTGGGGGTAAAGAATGTTAATTTATACTAAAATCTGCCTTTCTGCTCCTATATTAAAAATATTTGTTATCTTTGTACGAGAATACCTGATGGTATTTATTATCAAACAGAGTGAAAACCAATTATTAAGCCCCAGAATTATGAAAAAAAGATTAACCGTTTTGGCTGCTGTTGCAGCTTGCGTGTTTGGTTTTGCCTCGTGCGAAGACTTAAACATCGACAAACTGATTGAAGCAGACGTAGTAGGACACATCAACCTCTACGCCAGCAACCCCACCAACACCGACAAAGGTGACCAATTCTACGCCAACGGCGACTCGACGATTTTCCGTTCCGCCCTGTGCAACGTGAACATCACCCTCGAGGACGGCAACGAAATCGATGCCGGCGCCGTGCTCGTCGGATGCGAGAAGAACTTGTTGACCGCCAACAACGAGGCCGACATCACCTTCCCGCTGATTGGCGTCAACCTGCGCGACACCGTACCCGGGACCTACCAAATCAACTGCCCGGTAGACCAGATCAGCTTTTTCGAGCACCTCGACACCGCCAACTGGATGTCCCTCATCACCACAAACAACATCTCGCTGGGCAACATAATGGTGGTCGCCACCAACGAGAACGCCATGTATATCGGTTACAGCGGTTCGATTGTCATCGACCAGTTCTCGACCATGGGAACCCTCGTAAAGGGCCACATCAACAATGTGGAAGCCATCTATGTCACTACAGACCAGCTTGAGGCCTTGTGGGAGATGGACGAAGCCGAACGTGCGAATGTCAACCTTATCAACAACTTCCCGCACATCACCTTCAACGGCGAGATTTCGAGCCGCAGAGCTAATGTAACCGACATCCTTGAAGCCCTTGACGAGATGGAGCAGAAGTAAGTTGGTCGGCATCCTGCTTGCGATTGTCCTGACTGCAACAGCAAGCACGGTGGACGCACAATTCACACATACCGCCCATAGCGCGCGCAGCGCCGCCATGGGCGGTTGCCATATATACGACACCGCAAGACACGTCACACTCTCATACCGTAACACATTTGGTATAACAGAGTTGGCCGACAAGAAAGTATCAGCCTTACTACCCTTATGGACTGGTTACGTAGAAGGCGAGTATAGCCACCACGGCAACAGCGAATACCACGAACAACAGGCCCTAGTAGCCACTACAATACGGGCCACACAATGGTTAAGCGTGACAGCCGCATTACGGTACCTCAACCAGGGTTCCAACGACCCTCACTATGCACCGCGACACTGGCTTGCAGGGATCGCAGGACTAAGAATAGAACTTCCCCACAGGGTGAATATAGACCTGTCTGTCGGTAGCCGCCAGTGGGATACTGCTCAACCGTGGACCTACCGTACCTCGTTGATATATAATCCCACAAAAGAATGGACAACCATAGTGGAGGCGCTACATGACGGGCAATTCCGACTAATGGCTGGTGCGGAATATGTATATGATGATGTGGTAGCGGTGCGGGCCGGGCTGTCCACGAACCCCTTGTCGGCCACCTTTGGCGTGGGGCTGCGCAGAAATGTCATATCGGTAGATATCGCCGCCGAAGCACACAGCCGTCTAGGACTGACCCCTCATATAAGTATTACCCTATGGTTCTAAGGCGATTACTCATATTACTCTTTACTCTTTCGGCATCGGCTATCGCCATGTCGCAAACTGTCAATGACGCCATAGAACAGTGGATGGACGACGGAGGAAACGAAGAGGCGGCTGCAGAACTGAGCGACATGCTGGAGGCTTGGCGTGAAGAACCGCTGAATCTCAACGACACAGCACTTATTGACGACATGCCACTATTGACTCCGTTCCAACGCAAAGGCCTACGTAACTATATAACTCTTTACGGGCAACTACTCTCTCTCTCCGAGCTTCCGATGGTACCAGGCTTTGACAGCACAAGTGTTGAGGCACTTTACCCATATATTACCGTGGCGCCAATCGACGACCAAGGTCCACTGCGGTGGTGGCAGGGACGCCACTCTTTCATAAGCGGCATAGGCGGTACCGTAGAGAAAGCCGCAGGATATGGCAACGGACACTACAAAGGCGACAACCTGAGAGCCTTGGCATGCTACACATACAATTACCGCAACAAGGTCAACATAAGGATTGCCGCCGACAAAGATGCCGGAGAGGTTTGGGGAGAAGGGAACTACTACAACTACCACATCATGCTAAGCGACATAGGGCAGGTTGAACGACTGATTATTGGCAGATATAACCTACAATTCGGGCAGGGGCTGACTCTATGGACAGGATTGCAGCCCTTCAACTTCATGGGACACACACCGATGCGTTTTGGTTCTGGAGTGAGGCTGTCAAGCACGTTCTACGAAGAAAACTACCAGGAGGGTGCCGCCGCCACGGTACACCTATGGCGCGACTTACACCTGTCAGCATTCGCCTCGCACGCAGGAGGAATAAACCTTGCTGGCGGACATCTCGAACTACGAAACAGAACCCTAGTTGTCGGCATCACAGCCGTCCATACTTCGTTGGACGACAGCACCACTGCACGTGATTATGTGTACAACGCCAACATGTTTCGCGGAAACAGACTTTTCAACGGAGGTGTGGACGCAAAATGGCAGTGGCACAGGTTCAACTTCTACGGCGAGGCTGCTTGCGACGCCGATATGCATAAAGCCGCAATAGTAGGTGTCAATATTAACGGCCCATCTGGCAACAGTGTCGGCATGAGCTTCCGACACTATGATGACCTATACCACAGTCTGACGGCACAAGGATATACGGCCGGCATAAATCAGGGTGAGCAAGGATTGTCAATCGACGCAACAGTGAAACTGCCATGGAAACTGCGAGCTGTAATGTGTGCCGACATACATAGTTTCAGTATTTTGCGGTACGGCAAATACAGTCCCTCAACAGGTGGGTGGCTAAAGGTCCATGTGGAACGACCCATCGGCAAACATACCATTGCATCTATGCGCTACAACTATCGGCAGAAAGAGCGCAACATTCCTTACGACAACCACAATCCATACCTATGTGAAAATACTCTGCGCCGCCAACTTCAAACTGAGCTACGAGCCGAGACCGGGCCATGGAAACTTACAGTTCGTGCCATATACTCCACCTACAACAGCGAAAACGGCGAGCCACAGAACGGCTGGCTTACAGCCATCGCCGCTCGCTACACCAACAGGCTACTGCAAGCAACTGCAGGCGTCGCCTGGTTCGACGTGGACGGCTATTATGCACGCCTCTACCTCAGCGAGAGTAACCTGCAATACGCTTGGTCAATACCAGCACTCACCGGACGCGGACTACGCGGACATCTGCTCGTCCGCTTCCGTCTGGGACAAAACATCACTTTGGCCGCACGCTATGCCATCACTTTGTTGCCTGAGCAAGAAAGCATAGGTAGCGGCGACAACGCCACCGAAGGTGCCGTGCGACAAACATGGCATTTTCAGATAAGATGGAAATTATGACTTCCCTCTTGCATGAATGACAAATTGTTCGTACCTTTGCACCGCAAAATTACTAAAACTATATAAATATGGAAAAGACTATCAAGTTGGCCATCCTAGGGTCTGGAAATGGCACCAACGCACAGCAAATCAGTGAATATTTCGCTGGACGAAGCGATGTGAAGGTGGTCTGCATAATTTACAACCGCCACGACGCATACATCGCCCAAAGGGCACATAACCTAGGTTTAGAGGCCAAATATTTCGGCCGCGACGATTTTTATCACAGCACCTCCGTCTTGGACTACCTGCATAAGAAAAGCGTCGACTGGGTGATACTGGCCGGTTTTCTGTGGCTGGTACCGGAAAATATGCTCACCGCATACCCCGGCCGCATTATCAACATACACCCTGCCCTGCTGCCCGCATACGGCGGCAAAGGAATGTACGGACATCACGTTCACGAAGCCGTTGTAGCCAACCACGAATTGGAAAGCGGTATCACTATACATATAGTGGATGAGCACTACGACCATGGCACCATACTCTTCCAAGCACGCTGCAAAGTGGACCCCGAGGAGACTGCCGACTCTCTTGCTGCAAAGATACACCTGTTGGAAAAAGAAAATTATCCACGAGTGATTGACAAGACCATACACTCTCTCTGACGCTATGCGTATCGCAATCAACACACGTCTACTGTTAAAAGGCAAGATGGATGGCATAGGCTGGTTCACGGCTGAGACCACCCGGCGGATGATTCAGTCACACCCTGAGCACACCTTCTATTTGTTTTTCGACCGCAAACCGGCAGCAGAATTCCTCTATGGTCCAAATGAGGTTCCAGTAGTCCTGTGTCCTCAGGCACGCCACCCACTTCTGTGGTACATGTTTTTCGAATGGGCAATACCATGGGCTTTGAAACACTACAACATAGAACTCTTCCTTTCACCCGACGGCATGATTCCGTTGCATCCCACCATACCCACGCTGACGGTCATACACGACCTCAACTTCGAGCACGCCGATAATAACCTCCGGTCGTCGCATCAGCGCTACATGACACACTTTTTTCCACATTTTGCCCGCAATGCCACACGTATAGCCACCGTGTCGGAATACTCTAAACGCGACATTTGCGACACCTATAGCGTAGGTACTGACAAAGTAGACGTGGTTTATGACGGTGCCAACCCTTGCTACCGACCTCACACTGACAGTGAGAAAGCCTCCGTCAGGCAACGTTTCACACATGGTGCACCATTCTTGATATTCGTGAGCACCATTCTAAAAAGGAAAAACTTGGCCAATCTGCTTTTAGCCTTCGACAAAGTAAAGGAACACACGGCCGACGACCTGAAACTTGTGGTCGTCGGCAGCCGCGCATGGTGGCAGGACGAGCTATCTGCCGCATACAACAACATGCTCCATAAAGACGACATCCTCATGCTCGGACACGTGAACCACAACGACTTGGCTGCACTCATGTCGGCATCGCAAGCACTGGTGTACCCCTCGTTCTTTGAAGGATTTGGTATCCCAATTTTGGAAGCCATGTATGCCGAGACAGCCGTCGTGGCTTCTATGACAACTTCGATGCCTGAAGTCGGCGGCGATGCAGTACTCTATATCGATCCTTCATCTCCCGAATCCATCGCCGACGCCATCATCAATGTTCTGGACCCCCTGACTCGCGAAACCCTTATCGACAAAGGGCGCTCACAGCGCACACTATATAGTTGGGATCGTAGTGCTGACCTGCTATGGCAAAGTATAATAAAAACATATGGAAGACCATGAAGAGACAATGGACAACTCTGCTATACTTTGCCACAGCTCTACACTTTGCTACTCTGTACGCCCAGAATGATAGCAACCTAATACACAACCCCTCGTTCGAAAAACACAGCCGCTGTCCAGACCGCATCGACGCACTCGGCGTGATGAGCAGCGTAGATGCCTGGTGGCAGCCCACAGCCGGAAGTAGCGACTATTTCAACAGCTGTGGTAGCCATGAGACCGGAGTACCCCACAACAAAATGGGAGTACAAACCGCACATTCAGGAAATGCCTACTGCGGCATTTACTGCTCGAAAGAGGACTACCGTGAATACCTGCAGACAGAACTCAAGGAACCCCTCTTGGAAGGCCGTCGCTATCGCATCGGCTTCTGGGCTAACCGAGCGGCAAAATCACCCAACGCCATCGCCACACTTGGTGCTTTGCTAACTACCGACCGTATATCTGACTCATCTTGGAACATATTGATGCACAACGAATCTACTATACTAAATGATGGTCAGATACAAACCGTCGCAACATATTATGTTCCACAAGTAGTCAATCCCTCTAACAAGGTCATTGTATTCGTGGGACAATGGTACGAAGTCAGCGGTGAATTCATAGCCGTAGGCGGTGAGAAGTACCTGACTATCGGAAACTTCAATTCTTTCAACCGTTCGAGTGTAGTCGACACCAAAGGCCAAAACACAGTCCTCCCTGGTGCCTACTACTACATAGACGATGTGTCCGTTGTCTGTCTTGATTGCACAGACGATACACATGTCGCCAACACCATTCCTACTCCTTCCATAGATGAAATCATCACTCTTCAAAACATTCTGTTCAATACCGATGAGAGCATCTTGCTCCCTCAATCCTATAACGAATTGCGCATGCTACTCGACATGCTCAACTCCCATCCAACCATGAAAATAGAGCTTCGCGGCCATACCGACGACAAAGGTACCATAGAACATAACCGCATCCTCTCCGAGGCTCGCGCCAAGGCTGTAGCAGACTATCTTATCTATCACGGGATTACCCCATCTCGTCTACTTTGGAAAGGCTACGGAAAGTCCATGCCCATCGACACAAACGCTACCCCAGAAGGACGGCGGAACAACCGCCGTGTAGAATACAGGATTGTCGAACTGTAGTGACATTAGCAAGAAGGCTTGGTCTCCTCTTCCACCAACGAATGTTACAGCTGCTGTTGACACCTTCCTGAACATAACAGAGGCGCCCCTCATAATCGAGGGGCGCCTCTCTATTTCTTATCATTGACTGGATTAGTCAATCACGCGATAGAAGCTGACGCGACGATTGAGGGCGTACTGGATATCACCAAAGGCAACACTCTTACCCTTGTAGTCCGTACTGATGCGGTCCTCGGCGATGCCATACTTCTTGACGAGCAAGCGCTTCACCTCGTTGGCACGCTTCTCAGAGAGTTTCATGTTGTACTGGTCGCTACCAGTGTGGTCAGCGAAACCGACAACCGAAATCTTCACATCGCCATTGTCTTTCAGCACTCGGGCGACGGCTTTCACCTTGTCCATCTCCTCTTCCGAGACCTGCCACTCGTTCACGTCATACTGGACCGAGAAAGGCATGGCGTAGAAGTTGAGCTGGTCGGCTTTAATCTGGTTGATGACAGCCTGCAAACTGTCGGCGGCAGCACTGTTGCCCTTGCCCTGATTCTTGAGGGCCTCAGCGAGTTGATCCTCGAGTTCAGCAATGCGGTTCTCAAGTTTCTTCTCATTGTTGCGGGCGGCGGCAACCTGATTCTCAAGGTTGCTGACCTGATTGTTGATGGCACCAAAGTTCTCCTGAGTCAGCATCGACTTCTGGGCGGCGACAGCCTGATCGGCAGCAGAAGCACCCCAGTTGTAGTAGTAGCCAAGACGAAGTATGCCATTGGTGTGATGCCAAGGCAGCTTGGTGATGTTAGGAGCGTCGGCGTTCACGTCAACACCATATTCCAAAAAGAGGTGGCTGTGGTCGCTGACACGGTAATCAAAGCCAAGACCACCGTCAATCATGACACCAACTTTACCGTAGTCAACACCAGCTTCGTCGCTGTTGTTGCTGTAGGCAAGACCACCACCAGCCATCAGGTACAGGCTCCAACGACGATCGGGGTCGTAACCGGCAATAGCGTTGTTGATCGAGAAGAGCAGCTCAAATGAGAAGGAACCATGACGGTCCATGTAGAGAGCGCTGTTCTGCCAATCACCATTGGCGTCTTTCTCCATACCAGTGCGGGGCTCCCAGAAGTTGGGGAAGCCGAGGCGCAGACGCATGTTCATCCAGTAGGTCAGTTCCTTCTGCAGGAAGATGTCCATACCGATGTTCGTGGAACCACGCCAGTTTTCACCGAAACTCATAGCGCCGCGGTTGAACTGCTGGTTGAGAGCAATGTCTCCACCGAGAGCCCAGTTGCTATTGAAGCTGTAGCGCGGATACTCCTGCTTCTCTTGAGCAGAAACAGTCATGGCGGTCAGCATAAGCGACATCACCATTCCAACTTTAAATAGTTTTTTCAGCATATCTTTTTAATTTTACTTGTTTGTTTCTAATATGTTATTACTACTATCCACTTTATTTCGATGTGCAAAAATACATATATTTTTCAATATACAGAAAATATTTTTTTCTCACTTTCGTTAATTTCAAGAAAATATTGCAGTTAGGCTCTCAACTTTTTTGCGGAGGCATGCAAAAACTGGCGAAAAGTATTGAACAATTTATCAACAAGCACCAATAAAAATGGAAAAAATCATCGTAAAAACCAGCCATGTTCTCGGTTTCGCCAACCAGGCCGAGATCGATGCCATCGCCCCAGACGTGATGGCGGCTCGCGAGCACCTGCTTCGTGGCGACGCTGCCGGAAGCGATTTCCTCGGTTGGGTGGACCTGCCCGAACAGCTCGACGGCGAAATGCTGTCGCGCCTCAAAGCTGACGCCGCAAGGATTGCCGCGAAAAGTAGCCTGCTGGTAGTGGTCGGCATCGGCGGGTCCTATCTTGGCGCACGCATGGTGATCGAAGCACTCCAGTCAGAGTTCGCCGCCTTCCGGCGCAACGGAACCCACCCCTACGTCGTCTACGCCGGCCACACCCTCGGCGAAGACTACTATGCGCAGCTGCTCGACCTGCTCGACAACGAGGACTACTCCGTATGCGTCATCTCGAAGAGCGGCACCACCACCGAGCCCGCCGTCGCATTCCGCATCATTAAGGCTCACCTCGAGAAGAAATACGGCCGCGACGAAGCCTCACAACGCATCGTCGCCATCACCGACGCCCGGCGCGGAGCTCTGCACGACATAGCCGCCCAGGAAGGCTACCCGATGTATGTCATACCCGACAACGTGGGAGGCCGCTTCTCCGTGCTGACACCGGTCGGACTCCTGCCCATCGCCGCCGCCGGCTTCGACATTGACCGCCTGATACAGGGTGCACACGACATGCGTCGTGTCTGCCTCGACAAAAACAGCCTCGCCGAAAACCCGGCCCTCATGTACGCCGCCGTACGCAACGTGCTCTACCGCAAAGGCACCAAGGTGGAAATGCTGGTCGGATGCCAGCTCAACCTCCGCTACCTCGCCGAATGGTGGAAACAACTCTATGGCGAAAGCGAAGGCAAGGATGGCCGCGGCCTTCTCCCACACAGCATCACCATCACAACCGACCTCCACTCGATGGGACAATACGTCCAGCAAGGCGAACGCCTCATGATGGAAACCATGCTCCGCGTAGCCAAACCCGCCCAGCACGTCCCCGTACCCACCGACGAACGCAACCTCGACGGCATCAACTACCTGACCTCCAAGTCCCTCACCGAAATCAACGACTGCGCAGCCGACGGCACCATAGCCGCCCACGTCGAAGGCGGAGTACCCGTGCTGCAGATCGAAGTGCCACGCATCGACGAGTACACCATTGGCCAACTCATCTACTTCTTCGAATTCGCCTGCGGCGTAAGCGGCTACACCCTCGGTGTCAACCCCTTCGACCAGCCCGGCGTCGAATTCTACAAGAAGAACATGTTCCACCTCCTCGGCAAACCGGGCTTCTGACCCGACCGACTCCCCTCTCCGCCCTGCAGGTACATAAGAACCAGCGCCTTATACACCTGCAGGGCGTTCTCTTGCCCCACTCGCGCTGCGCAAAAATCCCAACACACTGTTTCCCTACGCCTTCTTCGCAGCCTCTCTACCCCCTCTCTACCCCCTCTCTACCCCTACCCTACCCCCTGCCCTGCCGATGGAGGGTCTGTTGCGTAGGGCCAAACGTGCTAACCTACATATAATCAGCGTAGAGGCGTGAGTGTCGTGCGACGGTTACGTGCACGGCCCTCGGGAGTGCCATTGTCAGCCACCGGACGGCTCTCGCCATACCCGCGATAGGTGAGCCGCTGCGGGTCTACACCACATAAAATCAGGTAGTCATATACCGCCTTGGCACGTTTCTCGGACAGCACGAGGTTGTCCGCGTCGCTGCCCACATCGTCGGTGTGACCGCCAACCTCGAGCCGCAGTCCCGGACGGCGCTTTAGGGCTTCTGCCAAGCGGTCCAACTCCGCCAACGAGCTCTCTATCAGCGCATCACTGGCCGTATGGAAGAAAATGCCCGGCAGGGTGACCGTATCGCCCAACGTGAGCATATTCTCCGCCTGAACCACTGGGTCTATGAATGTTATACGCTCCGGACGCACCGCAGCGGGCATCACGAACGAGTAGAGGTCCTGCTTGCCATAGCCGCCATAGCGGTCGCTGCTGAAAAGGGCCGTCCGACCGTCGGGTGCCACGATGAGGTTCACCTCGTCGCCGGCAGTATTGATTGGGTAGCCGAGGTTCTTCACCTCGCCCCACGTACTGTCGTCGAGGCGTTTAGCCCTGTACAGGTCCGACCCGCCCATACCCCTGTGCCCGTTGGAGGCGAAATAGAGCGTGCGGTCGTCGAAATGGATATACGGCGAAGTCTCGTCGCCAGGCGTATTTATACTTGGCCCCAGGTTCTTAGGCTCGCTCCACCGCCCCTCCTCGAGGGTGCAGCACCAGATGTCGGTGCCACCGTATCCGCCCGACCGATTCGAGGCGAAGTAGAGGGTGTAGCCGTCAATGGAAAGCGACGGAAACGACTCCCAGTAGACCGTGTTGACCGGCGCGCCAAGATTGCGCGGCCGGCTCCACCCGCGCGCCGTGCGCACGCTGAGGTACAGGTCGCAGCCCGTGGGCTCGTCGTTGCGGCCGCAGGCCGTGAAGACAACCAGCCGCCCGTCGTGCGACAGCGTCTGGGCGCCCTCGTTGGCATTGCTGTTCAGCGGCTCGGGCATCCGCTGCGCCGGCCCCCAGTTGAGCTCCATCGTGTCGTACAGCGAAATGTAGAAATCCTCCTCCTGCGGCAGGTCACGCCGCGTGCTGCTGCGCCGCGCCACCCGCCGCGTGAACACCAGCGTCCTGTAGTCGGCCGTCAGCGCCGGCATATACTCGTCGGCCTCCGTGTTCACGTTCGCCCCGAGGTTCACCGGCCTGAACGGCACCGGATTCTCCACCGCATGCTGCCGGAAGTACGCCGTGGCAATCCCCTCCTCCGCCTCCTGGCGCCAGCGGCGGCTCTGGGGGTTGAGCGCAAGGCAGCGCTCATACTGCTCCCGCGCCTCGCCATACAGCTCCAGCGCCATATACTGGTTGCCCAGCAGCAGCCACGCCTCCGCATAGCCCGGGTCCACATCCACCGCCTTTCTCAGCAGCTTGATGGCCTCCTCATACTGCCCCACCACACTCTTCTCCACCGCCTGGTCGAACAGCGGCTCGCTCTTCTTGGTCTGCCCCGCGGCAGCCACAGGCAGCAGCAGCAAGAGCAGCACATATCTCTTCACAGCGCTCATACCATGATGTTTATCCACGTTTCACCACGCGCCGCACGCCATTCCCGCTGCGCACCATGTACACCCCGTCCGGCCATCCGCCGAGGTCTATCTCTTCCCTGCCGTGCACCTCCCTGCGCATCAGCTCGCGCCCCTCGAGGTCTACTATCGTCACCTCGCCGTCGGCCTCCACCGTGATGCGCTGCGTCGTGGGATTCGGATACACTCCTATCCTGCTCCCCTCCTCCGCCGCGTCTATCCCCGACGGCGCCGCAGGGTCGGTCGTCAGGGTCACCGTGTACGTGTGCTCCGTCTCGCCGTCCTCCGCCGTGACCCTCAGCTCGACCCGCATCGTGGTGTCGTCCAAGCGCTTGCGCTCCATCTCAACCCTGGCGTCGGCCACCTCCGTCTCCCACTCTACGGCCGTGGTTGTGAGGGCGCCCGTGTCCGCCACCCGCACCCTGTAGTCCAGCCTCCCCTTCTCGAAAGCGGTCAGCGGCAGCCCGTCAAGGCTGATGCCCGTAAGCCACGCACTGTAAATCAGCTCTATATCGTCCACCGAAAGCGAATCGTTGGCGCTCCCGCCGCCAGGCGTGACGTTGGTCGTGATGTTGACCAGCATATACGCCGGCGCCGCGCTCCCGTCGTACACGAATGGCACCTTCAGCCGCTGCCACTGCATCGCCGTCGCCGACGAAGTGGTGCGCGTGCATCGCGCCACCGCCCGGGCCGCGTACTTCGAAGCGTTGCCCTCCTCGTTGGGAGCCTTGAAGTCGCTGTCCCCGTGCAGTATAGCCGACACCTGCGCCTGCGAGCTGCCGCTCGACGCATAGTAGCTCACCCACACATACATCGAATCCGGCGTCGCCGTGAACGGACAGCTGTGATTCCCGTTGCCGCGCTGCGTATAGTTGTAGTTCTCGCTGTCCGAAGCCGACATCGACCCCGCATGTATGCGACCCGTCGTCATATTGCCGTTGGCCTTCACGGCCCCGAAAAGCATCGACTTGGTATATATCGTCAGGTATCGGCTCCCCGTACCGCCCGGACGGTGCCCGCTGCGGCGGTAATGGTGCGTCGACGAGGCGAGGCTCGCATAGTCGCCGTCGCTCGTGGCGAATGAGTTCCAGTGGGTCGGCTCCGACGTCTCACCGCCGTCCCACTGCTCGAAGCCCGCGTTGGGCAACTGATACTGTGCTGTGGCCGCCGTCATGGCCGCCACCAGAAACAAAGGCATGATTATCTTCTTCATAGTGCCCCTATAACGCAGCCCCGCCGCACATTATTGTGCGGCAGGGGATGCTCTAGGTTGGTTGCAGTGTTGCTATAGGCTCATCGCACCACAACAATTCTGCGTGCCGGTGCGCCACCTACTTTGACTAGGTATGTTCCAGTTGCTGGCACGTCAAATCGTACCGGAAGCCCTTCGTCGCGCCGCGTTGCCAGCACCCGTCCCACAGCATCGTAAAGTGTTACTTGGCGACCTTCAGCACCTTCGACAACTATTTGCCCTTGTGTGGAGTATACCTTGGCGTTCAGCATATCGGCAATGCTGACTCCATCAGTTGCATACACTGTATCGCGAATTATCACGACTGTGTCATATTGGTAGTAGTTATTTATCGTGGTATCATACTGATAGATGTTCACTATCGTGGTATCTACCAGGTAGGTGTTTATTCTGACGGTGTCGTGTACATAATTATTGATATAGGTAGTGTCATGGGTGTAGTGATTGAAATATACCGTGTCGTGGATGGTGTCGTGCAATACCGTGGTTCCATTCAAGAACAAAGCTGTGAAGGTCGTGTCGCTGGTGATAGTTACTGTGCGTGGGTTGAATGTGTTGCCATCCTCCCAGCGCAGGAAGGCATTGTTGCCGTTGGCTGTGGCGGTGAGGGTGAGCTGCGAGAAGTAGTCGTAGTTGCCAGTATTACCACTATTGCCTATGCGCACCGTGCCTCCTCCATCGCTGTACACCGACACTGAATGCTGTTCGGCCACGAAATATGCTGTGTATGACCCATTGGCCGAGACGGTGATCGTCAGCGGATTTTCGCCATATGTGCTACCGTCGTTTTTCTGCCAGTACTGGAAGGTATAGTGTACGTTGGGCGTAGCTGTGAGTGTCACCACTTCACCATAGTGTACGGTGTCCATTCCATCCACCGAGCCGCGAAGCGTGTTGCCGGACACGGCGGTTATGATATAGTCGATATACTCGAAGTTGGCCGAGATGGTGGTGTCTGCATACATAGCAATGGAACGCGAAGCCGCCGCCACACCGTCGCTCCAGCCGATGAATCGATAGCCTACATTGGGCGTGGCCGTAAATGTGGCAGTTGTCCCCTCATAGTATGTGCCGCCACCGCTCACACTTCCCATAGCCGTGTTGATCACTCCAAGCGAAAGCGAGTACTGCGGTATGGTCTCGAAGTTGGCCGTAAACGTCGTGTCGGATACTACAGTGACGTTCCGGTAATTGGATGTATAGCCGTCACTCCAGCCGGTGAAGCGGTATCCTGTGCGGGCGTATGCACGGAGTGTCGTCGATGATCCATACTGCACCTCTCCGCCACCTGTAACGTAGCCCATTGCGGTGTCGTTGGCTATGGCGGTTACCGAGTGTATTGTTCTTTCGAACACAGCCAGGAATTGCATGTCTTCTGTTACCTGCAATGTCAGCGGATTGGCGGTTGAGTAGTAGTCTGTGCTCCATGCGTTGTTCTGCCGTATCTTCCAGCCCTTGAAGGTGTAGCCAGTTGCAGGCGTGGCCGTGAGGACAGCCTCTCCGAGGTAGTCCACCGTATCGGTGCCCTCGGCCGTACCATTCCCGCTGGCCGTGACGCTAACCGTATATTGGTTGGGAGCGAAGTAGGCGGTGAGTGCAATGTTGGAAGTGAGCGAAAGGGTGCGGGGATTCTCCGTATTGTCGTCGCTCCAGTGGTCAAAGTGGTAGCCGCTGTTGGCCGTGGCGGTGACGACATTGCCACAGCTGTTTGCCGAGGCGGTACCCATGGTGTTGTTGCTCGAACTGACCGTGGCTGTGTACTGTGCAGCCATCTCCGTAAAGTTGTTAAACTGGCTCCACCCCGTAGCAGCGGCATACGTGGCAGCCGTCCCGCATGGAACATTCACCGTCGCGTTGGCACTGACCCCATAGAACGAGTTAGCGTTCGCTGCACAATTCATATTGTAGATGGTAATGCTACCAAGAGACTGGCAATTTCCAAAAGCGTTAGAGCCAATAGTAGTCACGCCATTACCTATTATGGCTGATGTGAGATTAGTGCAATTACTAAAAGCTCCTGCGCCAATACTTGATATACTATCAGATATTGATACAGAAGAGAGTCCAGTGCATCCATAAAACGCATATGTGGAAATATACTCAATATTCCATTTTATGCCATTATGCATAACCGATCCAGGAATAATCAAATTGCCGGATGGTTTAGAATAACCGTCGTAACTACTATATTCTCCATAATTTGTTACTGGACGATTTATATATACGCTTCCGTTGGAAGTATATGAGAAATACAACGTCTGTCCACTTGGGATATTTGCAGAGAAATCATAAGCATGAGCCATCTGCACACATGCTGCAATGGCGATGAAAATTGATAATAAACGTTTCATAATTGATTAATTATTTGTTGATAATACTTGAAATAGCAGATTCGAATCTGTGTAGTGGACCGAAATGTAAATGCTTGAAGTAATCATTACCTTTTTTACACATCCACGCAAACAACTGTTCATCACATTTTGTCTGGTCATCGTCCAGTTTTTTTACCTTATACGTTAAAACAGTATTTCCACCAACATCAGCACCATTATGTCTACGGATTTCAATTGTGTAGTACGGACTTCCGTCCTCAAGAATACTTCGCATCCTTTTGATGGTCATGGTTTTGTCGTATTCCGACTTGTAGGAATGTAACACTTGGTTCGAAAACGACCAGTCAGGCAGTCTTTTCGGCTTCTTAAACTGGAATTTACTCATTTTACTATCATTTTGCATAATGTTATATTATTACCCAGCGAGATTCCATGATTCTGGTGGTTCCATATCTTAAGCAAAAACATAAAAAGAAGCGCGGGAATCTGCCACTTTGCTTATCCCGCTGTTTTAGGCCTTCGCATTGCCCTTAGTGTAGAATAAGCAATGCCGAAGCCCACGCTGATGGTATACAATTAGACCATTGTATGCCGAACCATGGGACATGGAACATTGCGTTATTGCGACACTAAGTTCAGAAGTTGCGAAGTTCAAAACAGCCGCAGATAAACGCTGTTACACGTCTCTTTTAATATGTCCTGCCGTCCCCGCCCGCAAGTCCCGTCGCTCTCGAGGGGGCTTCGGCTGTGTGGGAAACGACGATGCAAAAGTACGCACTTTTCCTAAAATGGCAAAATAAAAATAACCGAGGCGGGCCTTTTGGCCCGTCTCGGTAGTGATATTAATGTCTCGTCGGCGCCTTATTTCACCAGCCTGTACGTGTCGCTGGCGATGACGTACTCCTCGTCGGTGGTTACGACGACGGTGGCCACCTTCGAGTCGGGCGTGCTCAGGATGACATCCTCGCCCATCGTCTTGTCGTTCAGCTCCATGTCCACCTTGATGCCGAGGCACTCAAGGCCTTCCAGTATCGGATGGCGCATAAACCAGGCGTTCTCGCCGATGCCGCCGGTGAAGAGCAGCAGGTCGCAGCCGCCCATCTCGGCCATATAGCCGCCGATGTAGCGTTTCACGCGCTGGGCGAACATGTCGAAGGCGTAGGTGGCACGCTCGTCGCCGGCATCGCGGCCGGCACGGATGTCGCGCATGTCCTGCTTGTCGCCGCTGATGCCTATGAGGCCGCTCTGCTTGTAGAGCATCTTGGTGAGGGCTTTGCTGTCGAAGCCCTGATCCATGAGGTAGAGGATGACGCCCGGGTCCACATCGCCGCAGCGCGAGCCCATCACCAGGCCCTCGAGGGCCGTCATACCCATCGTGGTGTCGAAGCTCTTGCCGTGGTCGATGGCGGCTATGGAGGCTCCGCTGCCCAGGTGGCAGGAGATAATCTTCAGGTCGTTCCAGTCTTTTCCAATCATCTTGGCGGCCTTCTCGGCCACGAACTTGTGGCTCGTGCCGTGGAAACCGTAGCGGCGTATGCCGTACTTCTCATACATCTCGTAGGGCAGACCGTAGAGGTAGCTCTTCGGCGGCAGGGTGCTGTGGAAGGCAGTGTCGAACACAGCCGCCTGTGGCACGCCGGGCAGCACCTCGCGCATGGCATAGATACCGGCCAGGTTGCCGGGGGTGTG
>CAMVAA010000002.1 GCA_947165345.1 uncultured Bacteroidales bacterium | reverse complement strand
CATCCGCGCCGAAGTCATCAAGTATGACGACTACATCAAGTATGGCAGCGAAGCCGCCGTGCGCGAGGCCGGCAAGATGGGCGTCGAGGGCAAGGACTATGTCGTCCAGGACGGCGACATCATGCACTTCAGGTTCAACGTCTAACTCTATGAAACGACAACTCCAACAACCCGGACAACCATTCCGGCGCCCCACGCGCCGGAGGGGGAGAGTGCATGCAGCACTTTCCATGTTGTCTCTGTTGTCTGTGTTGTCTTTGTCTATTCTTTGTTCCTGCTCCACCCAGAAAGCCAAGTGGGCCAATATCAAGTACCACAACACGACGTGCCACTACAACGTGTGGTGGAACGGCAACGAGTCGCTCAAGGCCGGACGGGAGAAGCTCTACAAGTCCGTTGTCGACGACTATACGCAGCTGCTCACCGTTGAACCTCTTGGCACCGCCGACAATGCGCGCAGCGTGAACCCCGAGATGGACCGCGCCATCGAGAAAGGCGTCAAGGGCATCAAGAAGCACAGCATATATGTCGGAGGGGAGGAGCATGTGCCGTACATCAAGGAGTGCTACCTCCTCACGGCCTACGCCACCTTCTACAAGCAGGACTACATCTCGACCGCGAACACCTGCAACATACTCGTGAACCAGTTCTCCGGCACACGGGCCGGAGATGAGGGGGCCGTGCTCCTGGCCCGCTGCCTCGCGGCCGAGCGCCGCTATGCCGAGGCCGAGGCCGCCCTCGACCAGCTCGCCGCCAACCTGGCCAAGGGGAACTTCAGCCGGTCGCAGCGCGACAAGCTGTACTGCGCCTTGGTCGAGGCCACCCTGCCGCAAAAGAAATACAAGAAGGCAGTGGAGAACATCCACCTGGCCCTCGAGAGCACATCGTCACGGCGTACCAAAGCCCGCCTGACATTCATACTGGCCCAGATCTACCAGGAACTCGGCAAGCGGCCTGTGGCGGCCAAATACTACCGCCAGGTGCTCTCCTACGCTCCGGAGTATGTCATGGAGTTCAACGCGCGCCTGGGCGAGGCGTCGTGCGCCGACCTCGAACACAGCGACATTGCCCGCATAGAGCGCCAGCTCGACAAGATGCTCGACGACCGCAAGAACGAGGAGTACCGCGACCAGATTTACTATGCCAAGGGCGAGATGTATATGGGTGTGAAGGATGCCCAGAAGGCCTGCGACAATTTCCGCAAGAGCTGTGCCGTCTCCACGACCAACAAGGCGCAGAAGGCCCGGTCCGCCATCAGGCTGGCCGACGTGCTGTACGACCTCTACGAGGACTACGACGGCGCCCAGCTCTACTACGACACCGCCATGGCCATCATAGACCGCGACTACCCGCGCTATCAGGCAATACGTCAGCGCCATAACACCCTCACCGAGCTGGTGGCCTTCACCCACGTCTACCAGCGCAACGACAGCCTACTGGCGGTCGCCGCCATGCCCGAGGCGGAGCGGATGGCCCTCATAAACGCCACTATCGACACGCTGCGCAAGCGCGAGGAGGAGGCCCGCGAGAAGGCCCTCCTCGAGGAAATACTCGCGGAGAGCAAGGCGCAGGACGGGGGACTGGTGGGCGACTGGTACTTCTACAACAAGAACACCGTCCAAAAGGGCAAGGAGGCCTTCCGTAAGAAATGGGGTCTGCGAACGCTGGAGGACATGTGGGCCCTGTCGAACCGGAGTGTGCTCTCCACGATGGCTATGGACGGTCCTGCCGACGACACCGAGGGGGACGACGCCGCCAAGAGCGACAGCACGACAGCGGACAGCACCGCCACCACTTCGGGCCTCGGCAACCCCAACGACCCCCACTCCGTGGCCTACTACCTGAAGGACCTGCCCTCCACGCCGCATGACTACGACTCCATCGACTCGCTCAACTCCCTCTCCCTGCTCGGCGCCGGATACATCTTCTACGACGCCCTGCACAACGAACCGCGGGCCCTGGAGTGCTATCTCCGTCTGGCCAAGGACTACACCTCGTACGACGAGATTGTGCAGACCTTCTACATGCTGTATCTCATCTATGACCGCCAGGGCAACACGCCCCAGGCCAACTACTACAGGGACATGGTGCTGCTCGGCTTCCCCGACAGCGACTACGCCAACCTCATACGCGACAACGAATACTACCGCGAAATCATAGCCCGCTCGCAGCGTGTCGAGGACGACTACGCCGAACTCTATGACCTCTATACGCGGCGGCGCTACGCCTCGGTGGTCAGCCTGGCCGAGCAGGCCGAGGAATACTATCCCGCCAACCCGATGCTGCCGCGCTTCCGCTTCTGGAAGAGCCTCGCGCTGGCCAGGCGCGGCGACGTGGCCCAGGCTATCACCATCATGGAAGACATCGTGGAGCACAGCGCCGCGAGCGACAGCCTGCGTCCGATAGCCGAAGCGCAGCTGGAGATGCTCCGCAGCGACAGCCTGCTGGTGGACGTGGAAGAGACGGGCTATGTGACGGTTGCCGACAACAGGACGGTCAAAAGCCAGCCTACGGCCCAGCAGGCCGCCTCGGGCTCGGCCGCGGCGGACGACGAGCTGCCGCCCGAGTCGCTCGTATACCGCTACCGACAAAACCAGCAGTACTACGTAGTCATCGTAGTCAACGACCGTACTGTGAAGGCCACGGAGCTACAATACCGCCTTGCCGACTTCAACTCGCAGTACTATTCCAACAAGGGCTACAGCGTCAACGCCCTGCTCTTCACCGACTCGACCCAGCTCATCACCATCCACCGCTTTGTGAGCGACGCCGAAGCCTTCGGCTACTACCGCCACCTGCAGCAGGAGGAGAGCCCGCTGCGCCGCTATGCCGACAGCGACCACACCGAGTTCTTCATCTCCACGCAGAACTACGCCACCTTCTACAACCGCAAGAACATAGAGGCGTATATGGCATTCTTCAGAAAGTATTACCTTGACAATCAAAATAAACAAAACAAATAACAATGGCAAAAACAATGGAAACTGAAACCACAGCCATCAACATCATCACCGATGGCACCCGCATCAAAGGCGACATCGTCGCCACTGGTGACTTCCGTCTCGACGGTGTCCTCGAAGGTAACATACAGCTCAATGGCAAACTCGTTGTGGGCGACTCGGGCGTCGTCAACGGCAACGTGCTGTGCCAAAACGCCAACATCATAGGCACCGTCAACGGCAACCTCTCGGTCAAGGAGCTGCTTTCGCTGCACACCACGGCCCGGGTGCGGGGCGACATCCTCATCAACAAGCTTTCCATAGAGCCGGGCGCCGCCTTCTCGGGTAAGTGCCGCATGATTGACGAGGTGAGAGCCCAGCACGAGGCCGAACAGCCCGAAGCCGAAAACGGCCAGGAATGAGCGACACAGACCGACTTGTGCAGCTGTTCGCCGGGTGGGCCGGCGAGCCGTGTGCCGAGGTGCTCGCCCTGAGCGGCGAGAGTGCCTCGTCGAGGCGCTATTTCCGGCTGCGGGGCGCCACGCGCTGCTGTGTGGGCACCGTCGCCACGGACCTGCGCGAGAACGAGGCTTTCTTCAGCTTCGGCAGCCATCTGCACAGCAAGGGGCTGCCGGTGCCGGAGATATATGCCGTGGACGCCGACCGGCGCCACTACCTGCAGGAGGACTTGGGCGACACGTCGCTGTACACTATCCTGCTTGACAAGCGGCGGGCTGGGCGAGGCTTCGACGCCGACATGCATGCCCTCTACAGCCGGGCCCTGGCCGACCTCGACGCGATACAGAAAGGGGGACGGGACGCGGACTTCGCTGTCGGCTTCCCGCGTCCGGCGTTCGACCGGAGGGCCATACTGTGGGACCTCAGCTACTTCAAATACCACTTCCTCAAGCTGGCGGACATTCCCTTCGACGAAGACCGGCTGCAGGACGACTTCGAGCGCTTCACCGACAGCCTGCTTGAGGCGGACTGCAACTACTTCATGTACCGCGACTTCAACCCCCGCAACATCATGGTGACAGAGCAAGCCGGCGAGCCCCAACTGAGATACATAGACTTCCAGGGAGGGCGTCGCGGGGCGGCGCAGTACGATGTGGCGTCGCTGCTCTACAGCGCCAAGAGCGACCTGCCCGAGGCTGTCAGGACGGACCTGCTGAAGGGCTACGTGGCGCTGCACGGCGACCCCAGGTTCATGGAGCGCTTCTGGCACTATGTGCTTGTGCGCATACTACAGACCCTCGGTGCCTACGGCTTCCGCGGGCTCTACCAACGCAAGCCCTATTTCGTGCAGAGCATCCCCCTCGGGCTGGGCAACCTGCGGCGGCTGGCCGAAGACCACCGCGAGGTGCTCGAGCCATACGCCGAGCTGACGGCCGTGGTGGAGGCGATGAGCGCGCTCGCGCCGGCACGCTGGGGCGCAACGGGCAGCGGTCCGGCGGACGAGGCGGTTGGGAGCGCACAGCTGACGGTCACGGTGCAGAGCTTCAGCTACAAACGGGGACTGCCGGAGGACCCGACGGGCAATGGCGGCGGCCACATCTTCGACTGCCGCGCGCTGCCCAACCCGGGGCGCTACGAGCAGTACCGCGCCTATACGGGCAAAGACCGTCCGGTGATAGAATTCCTTGAGCGCGAGCCGGCGGTGGACACTTTCCTCGACCATGCGCGCGCCATAGTGGGGCAGAGCGTGGACAAATATCTCGAGCGGCGCTTCACACACCTCTCCGTGGCCTTCGGGTGCACGGGCGGGCAGCATCGGTCGGTGTACTGCGCGGAGCGCATGGCGCAGTGGCTCAGAGCACAGTACCCGCAGGTGACGGTCGACGTGGTCCACCGGGAGCGGTGAGGAGTACTGAAGATTATTAATGGTTGTGGCGTGTCTTCGACACGCGAAAAAAGGCGATTTAGCCATACCCCACACGGCACTACGTTTCGTGTGGGGTTAATAGTATTACATGCCTCCGGCATGAGAGAATATGACCCACATGGGGGTGGGTTTCGTGTGGGGGTCAGGTTAGCTGGTTGATGAAGATGACCAGAATGGCTACGGGTGCGATGTAGCGGATGATGAAGCGGATGGAGGTGGCCAGGAAGCGGGAGGCGCGCGAGGCGGAGCCTTCGGAGACGAGGCCGGAGGAGAGTTCGTCGAGCATGTCTTTGCGGCGCATGCGCCACCCGACGAAGAGCACGATGAGGAGTCCGCCGATGGGCATGAGGTAGAGTGCGGTGACGTGGTCGAGGAGGTCGAAGAAGGAGCGGCCGCTGATGTGGATGGGGCTTGCGGTGCGGAAGCTGAGTGTGGCGAGGACGCCGATGACGGCGGTGCCGATGGTGCCGGCAATGGCGGCGGCGGTGCGGGAGAGGTGGAGCTCCTCGGTCAGCGCGGTGACAATCACTTCGAGGAGCGAGATGGTGGAGGTGAGGGTGGCGATGACGAGGAGGAGGAAGAAGATGAGGCAGAAGAAGTAGCCGCCGGTCATCTGCTGGAAGACGAGGGGGAGGGTGGTGAAGGCGAGGGAGGCGCCGGCCTCGGGGCGGATGCCGAAGGAGAAGGCGGCGGGGAAGATGACGATGCCGGCGAGGATGGCGACAAAGGTGTCGGCGAGGGCGACGCTGGTGGCGGTGGTGACGAGGTTGTCGGAGCGGGAGATGTAGGAGCCGTAGGTGATGAGGGCGCCCATGCCGATGGAGAGAGAGAAGAAGCTCTGGCCGAGTGCGCTGACGATGACATGAGGCGTCAGCTTGGAGAAGTCGGGCGCGAAGAGGAAGCGGAGGCCTTCGGCGGCGCCGGGGAGGGTGAGCGACTTGACGCAGAGGATGACCATGATGACGAGCAGGAGGGGCATGAGGAGCTTGGACCAGCGCTCGATGCCCTGCTTCACGCCGCGTGCCACGACGAAGGCCGTGAGGGCAAGGAAGGCGAGCTGGCATACGATGGGCAGCCAGGGGTGGTTGGTGAAGTCGGTGAACTGCTGCGAAATCTGTGTCATGTCCTGGCCGCTGAAGTGGTTGGCGGCCGCCTTGCCGAGGTAGCCGAGGGTCCAGCCGGCGACGGTGGTGTAGAAGGCGAGGATGAGGAAGGCGCAGACGACGCCGAGGTAGCCCACGAGGGTCCATGGGGTGCGGCGCTGACCTTCGCGGCCGCGGCCGAGGAGGCGGAAGGCGCCGATGGGGCCTTGTTTGGCGCGGCGGCCGATGACGAATTCGGCGATCATGAGCGGGGTGCCGATGGCGAGGGCTATGACGAGGTAGACGATGAGGAAGGCGCCGCCACCGTTGGCACCGGCTTCGCAGGGGAAACGGTATATGTTGCCCAGGCCGAGGGCGGAGCCGGCGGTGGCCATGATGATGCCCAGCTTGGAGCCAAAGTTTTCGCGTTTCTGTTCTTTCATGGATATGTGTGTGTTGTGGTGTGATCAGAGGAGTGGTGTGAAGAGGCGCCAGAGAGAGGCGACGAACTTGCGCCAGCGTGAGCGGCGGTTCCACTGAACGGGGTCGACGAGCTGGCAGAGCTCCATGTCGCGGAAGAAGATGTCGCGCTGTTCGATGGCCTTGGCGGGGTCGTAGATGAAGGCGTTGACTTCGAAGTTCTGTTCCATGCTGCGGCTGTCGATGTTGGTGGAGCCGATGGTTACGAAGTCGTCGTCGATGACCATGGTCTTGGCGTGGAGGTAGCCTTTGGAGTAGAGATAGACTTTCACGCCGGCCTGCATGATTTCTTTGAAGTAGGACTCGGAGGCGTAGACCATGAAGGCGCCGCGGTCGGCGGTGGCAGGGAGCATGATGCGCACGTCGACGCCGGCGATGGCGGCGTTGCGGAGTGCGAGGAGGATGGGTTCGGTGGGGATGAAGTAGGGGGTTTGGATGTAGAGGTAGCGGCTGCTTTGGGCAATGGCCTGGACCATGCCCTGCATGACGGTGTTCCAGTCGTCCATGGGGCCGGAGGTGACGATCTGGCAGAGGGAGTGGTGGTCGGGAGAGGACAGGGCAGGGACGGAGGGGAAGTAGAGCCGGTCGGCGAGGAGCTCTTTGGTGCAGAAGCGCCAGTCGGCGAGGAGTGCTACTTCGAGTTGAGAGACGGCGGGGCCGCAGATGCGGATGTGTGTGTCGCGCCAGACGCCGTGGTGGATGCCGTCGCGGTAGCGGCGGGCGATGTTCATGCCGCCGGTGTAGCCGGTGTGGCCGTCGACGACGACAATCTTGCGGTGGGTGCGGCAGTTGACGTCGCGGGAGAAGAGGGAAGGTATGAATTTGAGGAACGACTGGACGCGGACGCCGCCGCGGCGCATCTTGTCGTAGTAGCTGTCGCGGACGAAGAGGTTGGCGAAGCTGTCGAACATGAGTCGCACGTCGACGCCCTGCTGGGCCTTGGAGATGAGCAGGTCGGCCAGCTGACGGCCGACTTCGTCGTCCTCGATGATGTAGAACTGGATGTGGATGTAGTGTTTGGCGGCGGCGATGTCGGCAAGCATGTCGTCGAACATGGGGCCGAAGTCGGTGTAGATCTTGACGTTGTTGCCGTCGAAGAGGGGGGCGTCGTTGGCGTGGCGCATCATGGAGGCGAGCTTGCGGTATTTCGGTTCGGCTGGGCTGTCGACGATGGTGCTGCTGCAGGCGGCGTCGCGGAGGGTGGAGAGCTGACGCATCTCGTCTTCGCGGATGACGCGGTGGCTGCGATGGTCCTTGCCGAAGATAAGGTAGAGGACGAGGCCGACGACTGGGAGGAGGGTGAGCATCATGACCCAGAAGATGGCGATGCCGGGGCGCCGGTTTTCGGTGATGACGAGCACGATGGAACTGGCAATCAGGATGAAGTACAGTATTTCGAACAGCATGGCGGTTATTTTTTTTGGTTCTTTTTCAGTTCGGCGACGCGAGCGGTGAGTTGGGCAATGCGCATCTGGATGAAGTCGTCGCTGTATTTGCGGTCGCAGAAGCCGTTGCCGCGTGCGACAAAGGAGTCGTCCTCCTGCTGGTCGACGGATAGGTCGAGGTAGCTGTCGAGCAGCTGTTGAGCGCGTTGCAACTCATCGTCGTTGTTTTTCATGGCGGGGGAGTTTTATGGTTTGACGTTCAGGATATGCTCCACGGCCTGTTCGATGCCTTCGTGGTCGACGTCGGAGGTGACCATGTCGGCGGCGGCCTTGACGGTGTCGTCGGCGTTGCCCATGGCGATGCCGATGCCGGCCCATCGCAGCATCTCGATGTCGTTGGCGCCGTCGCCGAAGGCGATGGTGTCGGCCTGGTGGATGCCGAAGTGGCGGCAGATTGCGTCCATGCCGACGGCTTTGCTGTTGCCGTCGGCGACGATGTCGGTGAAGGCGGGATGCCAGCGTGGGAGTCGGCAGTGGGGGAGAGCATGGGCGACGGAGGCGTCCATGCTGGCGGGCATGAGGGCTATGATTTGGAAGATTTCGAGGTGGCGCATTTCGTCGATGTCGACGACGGGCGGGAGTTTGAATTCGAGTTGCTGCCGCAGTTTGAGGCCTGTGTCGTTGAGTTGGGAGAGGAGCATGCCTTGCTGTGTGAAGACCATGGTGCAGAGGTTGTCGCGCTGTGCGATGTCGAGCCAGGCCTGGACGTCGCTGTCGGGGATGGGACGGGAGAGGAGGATGGTGCGGCGGCGGCCGTCGTCGAGGTAGACGAGTGCGCCGTTCATGGTGATGTAGCCGTCGAAGTGGAGCGGGAAGTCGGGGATGAGCACTTCGGGGCGACCGGTGGAGAGGAAGGTGCGGACGCCGGCGCTGTGCAGACGCTGGAATGCACGGACGGTCCCGTCGGAGATGCGATGGGTCTGGAAGCTGAGCAGGGTGCCGTCGATGTCGAAGAAGGCTGCTTTGGGCATGAGTTAAGAGTTATGAGTTAAGAGTTATGAGTTATTTGGTGAGTGGTAATGGGGAGACAGTAGTTAAGGAGTTAAGTAGTTAAGCCAAATGGTAAGTGTTTAGTGTTAAGTGTTTAGTGTTAAGTGTTAAGTGGGGAGTTGGTGGGTTTATTTCTGGGTTTTCTTTTGGTGGGCCATTTGCCAGGCGTTGAAGAGGTTCTGGTAGACGCTGTAGAAGGCCATGAATACGGAGGCGAGTGGGTTGAGGAAGGTGTTGGCCATCCAGATGCCCATGGCGCTGTTTTTCTGTCCGAGGAGTTGTCCGCCGGCGACGGTGTCGCCGTAGTGTCGTCCGAGCCGACGGCCAAGGGCGAACTGGATGATGCAGAAGAGGAGGGCGAGGCCGGCGAGCCAGACGATGGCGGAGAGGTTGCCCTGTCCGTGGAGGAAGATGAAGTCGATGGTCTGACCGAGGGTGAGCGTGAGTGCCATGGCCCAGAGGTAGAATCCGATGTGGTTGTAGCGAGCGAGGAATGCGTTGGCGCGCGGCATGAGGAACTGCAGGAGTGCGGCGAGGAAGAAGGGGAGGGCGAGGGTGGAGCCTATTTTGCTGAGGATGAGAAGCATGTTTTCGCCAAGCGGCAGTTCGGGGTGGTCGCCGATGAGGGTGAAGGCGACAGGCGCAACGACGGCGACGACGATGTTGTCGAGGATGGTGTAGGTGGTGACGGTTTCGCGGTCGGCGCCGAGGATGCAGGCTACGACGGCGACGGAGGAGGCGACGGGGCAGAGGATGCCGATGAGGACGCCTTCGGCGATGATGTGGTTGCCGCCGAGGAGTGTGATGGCGGTGTAGAGGCCGATGCTTACGACGAGTTGGAAGGCGAGGAGCCATACGTGCAGAGGCTTGACGCGCAGCCGCCGGAGGTCGACGGCGGTGAAGGTGAGGAGGAGGATGGAGAAGATGAGGAATGGCGCAAGAAAGGAGAGTGCGCCGCAGATGCGGTGGAAGAGGAGGCCGATGAGGATGGCGATGGGGAGGATGTATGGTCGGAGGTTGGGCATTCGAATTAGTTAAGAGTTAAGAGTTATGAGTTAAGGGTTATGAGTTAAGGGTTATGAGTTAAGAGTTATGGGTTTGGTAGACAGTAGGCAGTAGTTAAGTAGTTAAGCTAAATGTGTGGTGGGTGTTAAGTGTTAAGGGTTGGGGGTGTGGGAGCGAAGTTTGTCGATTTTGGCTTGGATTTCGGCGGCGCGTTCGTATTCTTCGTTTTCTTCGCAGAGGTGGAGTTGTGCTTCGAGGGCATCGATGTCGGTGTCGGTGTGGTCGGAGTTGTTCTGCATGCCGGCGTCGGTCAACACGTTGTCGTCCATGAAGATGGGTGTGTCGGTGAGGAGAGCGAGTGCGACGGCGTCGGAGGTGCGGCTGTCGAGGTGGTGCTCGCTGAAGCCGTCGGTGATGTGGAGAGTGGAGTGGAAGACGCCTTCGACGAGTTTGTCGACGGTGACGCGAGTGAGGTGGAGGCCGAAGGTGTCCATGATGTCGGCGATGAGCTGGTGTGTCATTGGCCGGCCGGTCTTGATGTTTTCGCGAGCAAGGAGTATGCTCTGGGCTTCGTACTGTCCGATGATGATGGGGACCTGGGTTTCGCTTTCGGGTTCGCAGAGCATGAGGACGTAGCTGCCGCTCTGCGACATGCCGCTTTGGATGGTTATGGGATAGACTTGTTTCATCGGTCAAGGTATTCGGCCAGTTTCTTGACGGCCAGGCCGCGGTGGCTGATGGTGTTTTTCACGCTGAGTGGCATTTCGGCGAAGCTGACGGCGAAGCGGTCGGGCATGAAGACGGGGTCGTAGCCGAAGCCTTCGCCGTTGCTGTGGCGCTCGGTGAGGATGGTTCCTTTGACGCAGCCTTCGAAGTAGCGGGGTTTGACGGGATTGGAGGAGCCGTCGTTTTCGAGGAGGCAGATGACGGTGCGGAATTGTGCCCGGCGGTTTGTCTGGCCGTCGAGGGCGTGGAGCAGTTTGTCGATGTTGTCGTCGAAGGAGCAGTGTTCGCCGGCATAGCGTGCGGAGTAGACGCCTGGAGCGCCGCCGAGCGCGTCGACTTCGAGGCCGGTGTCGTCGGCGAAGCAGGAGAGGCCGGTGCGGGAGTAGACCCACATGGCTTTCTGGAGGGCGTTGCCTTCGAGGGTGTCGGCCGTTTCGGGTATTTCGCCGGCGAGGCCTGTCTGCTCGAGGCTAAGTACCTCTATCCCAGCGGGCAGGGCTGCGCGCACTTCCTGCAGTTTGTGTTTGTTGTTGGTGGCGAAGATGAGGGGCATGTTCAGTTTTTGTTTTCAGTTTTTGTTTTCAGTTGGGGGGTAGGGAGGGGGTAGAGAGGGGGTAGAGAGGACCCAGAGAGGACCCAGAGAGGGGGTAGAGGGGGTGTTAGGTGAGAGGGGCTTTTGTGGGGTGGTTGTTTTTCGTCATGGTCGTTAGCAGGTGTGGTTAGTCGAAGAAGTGCCATGTTATACCCCAGAAGAAGCCGAAGCGCTGTCCGGGGTAGTGGGGGAGGGTGAAGTAGGTTGGGTTGGTTTCCCAGATGGCGTTGATGTGGCCGGCTTTGGCGTAGAAGCTGGCCCGTTTGATGTTGAGGTTCACGAAGATGTCGGCCCAGAGGTAGTTGCCGATGGAGACCTCGTCTTGGTGGACGAAGAGGCCGGTCGAGGGGTCGTAGGAGGGTGCGAGGTAGGCGGTGTGGTATCGGATGTCGACGCCGACTTGTGCGCGGATGGTGCGGCTGAAAAGGGTGAAGTCGGCGTAGAGGGAGTTCTTGGTGGCCAGCATGGGGACGGGCATCTGTATGCTGTCGGTGGAGTGCTGGAGGGCGTGTTGCATGTCGATGTTGAGCCATCCGGCTTTCAGGTGCAGGGTGAGGATGGCTTGGTAGACCCAGAAAGGCCGCGAGCCCTGATGGACGGAGAGGAGGGTGTCGTACCAGGTGTTGTGGCTGTAGTGGTTGGCCCGCAGGTCGAGTTTCACGGTCTCACGATGCTGGAAAAGGAGTCCGTAGCGCTGGGTTTCGATGGCTTTGAGAGCCAGGCCGTGGTGGAGCTGTGCATCGTGTATCATCCTTACGTCGGGGCTTTTACGTTGGGACACGGCACTCAGGCTGAGACGGGTGGCTTCTGCGCTGTCGAAGAAACATGTCGCTTCGGCATGGAAGCGGCTGTCGGGGCGACCGTCGGAGTTCATGGCTCCGCGCATTTCGCCTCCGACGTCGACCCGCCAGCGGTCGAGACGCAGGGTGGCTTTGGCAAAGGGGTCGAGCCACGAGAGCATGCGAGACGTGTCGCCTTCGACGACAGCGACAATACGCCTCGGTGTGATGCCGGCCGTCATTTTCAACGGGTTGCGCCAGCGGTGGTCGGGATAGGCGTCGTTGGTCCAGAAGATAGAGGCTGATGCTTCCTGCCACCATGTGGAGTCGATGAACAGCCGTTTCCGGCGGTCGTAGTTGATGTCGAAGCCGAAGACGCCGGCGTTCAACACGTGAGGTGTTCGCACCCGCAGTGTATCGGTTACCTCGATGGTATCCAGCCAGATGGAGTCTTGTTCGGTGTGGACCACTATGCTGTCGCGGTGGCGCTCCTTCTCGAACTGCCTCACCAGATTGTAGCTTCCGTGGGCGAAGGCACCGAGTTCGTTGTGTATGGTGCCGGCTCCGGTGAGACTCACGGGAACGCCGGCGCGGTTGCTCTGAAGGCGTTGTGTGAAGTAGCTGTCGTCGGTGATGCCCCCGTTCTCGTCGATCATGAATTTCTGCCATATAATGCCGGCGCTACCCTGCAGCCGTGCGTCGCGGGAGAAGTAGTTGGTGGTGGTGTAGACATAGTGGTTTTTGGCTCCGCTGGAGGTGTAGATGCCTTCGGGGCGAATGAGCCTGTAGTTGAGAGAGACGTTCCATCCCGGCATGATGTTTTGCGTGTGGCCAACCTTGACGAGGTAGTCCTTGTTGAGCGAGGAGTTGTAACTCAGCAGGGTGTAGGGAGACTTGGTTTGGTACAGTGCTACGTTCCAAGGGCGAACAGTGTAGCCTATGTTGGGGTCCGGTTGCAGGACCTGGTCCAAGCCGTCGGCAGCAGAAGTGATGATGTTTGTGTGAGGGTGGCCGAGGATGCCTTTGCCGATATAGTAGGCTCCGTTGATGGCGTCGAGAGGGTCAGAGTATTCTATTCCTGTCGGGGCGAGCAGGGGGTTCTCGATTTTGTCTATCTTCACGCTGGAGCGGCGGTAGTGGAACATGTACACTCCGACACGCAGCAGGGAGTCTGGCACGTCGGTGTGGTATTGCAGCCCCGTGGTCGAGGTGCTGTCACCCGTCAGGGTGGAGTCAGCAGTGGCCATGAATGACCCGTTCAGGTTTTGTCCAGTACCAGTAACAGTACGGCTCGAACCGGGACGTGCTATTATGATTTCTTGGGCGTCCAGTGCCGCCGGGGCCGACACGAGCAGTAAAAGCAACAGGAGTCGCAAGGCGGAAACCTTGCGACCCGTTGTCTTTCCAACTGTTTGCTGTGGCATGGCGGCCATAGGCTTTAGTGCTCTTGAAGGAAACGTTCCACGTCCATGGCTGCAATGCATCCGCGGCCGGCGGCCACGATTGCTTGGCGATAGTTCGGGTCGCACACATCGCCTGCAGCGAAGACACCCTCCACGTTGGTTGCCGACGAGGGGCTTTGCACTTTGATGTATCCCTGTGGGTCCAGCTCCACCTGTCCGCCAAGGAAGGCGGTGTTAGGCTGGTGGCCAATGGCAACAAATACGCCTGTCACATCGCGCTCGCTTTTGGCACCTGTTTTTGTATCTTCCAGTTCGATGCCGGTGACGCCGTCCAACTCTGTGCCGAGTATGCGGCTTATGCGGCTGTTCCAGAGGGGCTCTATCTTGGGGTTCGTGAGTACTCGGTGTTGCATGGCCTTCGAGGCACGTAGCTCGTCGCGGCGGTGGACGAGATAGACCTTGCTGCACAAGGTGGAGAGGTAGGAGGCTTCTTCGCATGCGGTGTCACCGCCGCCGACCACCGCCACCGTCTGGTTCTTGTAGAACGGACCGTCGCAGGTGGCGCATGCCGATACGCCGGCCCCGTAGAATTCCTTCTCGCTGTCTATGCCCATCCATTTGGCGCTGGCACCGGTGGCTACCACTATTGTCTCAGCCTCAATCTCATTACCGTGGTCGTCGGTTGCATGGAACGGACGATGGCTGAGGTCCACGCGGACTATGTAGCCGCTGCGTATGTCGCATCCGAAGCGTTGCGCTTGGCGGCGCAGGTCGTCCATCATAGCCGTTCCTGCAATGCCTTCGGGGTACCCGGGAAAGTTCTCTATCTCTGTTGTGATGGTGAGCTGACCACCCGGCTGCTCGCCTTCGAAAAGCATGGGTTTCAGGTCAGCACGTCCGGTATAGATACCTGCCGTGTAGCCCGCTGGTCCTGATCCGATAATCAAACATCTGGTTTTTTCCATATCTGCTGTTTTTTGTTGTATCTTCGTTTTATCACGCTGAAGTAAACGGTGTATACGGCTCCAAGACTCACGATGACCGCTTGTTGCGATCCCCAGAGCAGCCATCCGCATGCTGCTCCGGTTTCCATGCTGATGCCGTATATTTCCAATGCCACCTGTACCAGCACGGGGTACACACCAATGCCTCCCTGCGAAAAAGTCATGCCTACTGTTCCGAAGAGGTACACCACAAAGGCTGCGCCCAATCCTAGCCCCCGGGTTGCTCCGAAAGCTTGGAAGATGATGTAGCCGCCGAGAATATACAATGAATATATCACCACGCTGTAGGCAACAAACAATGCTGTCCTGCGTGCTCCGAGGTGCAGTATGCTTTTCACTCCGTCGCCCATTCCGCGTACCAGGTCGTCTATTTTCTTGAATAAAGAATATTTGAGCAGTCGTTTCCAGAACAGTTTGTAGGCTGCCAGCAATGTGGCGATGCCGACCACGGTGGTGATGCCCAAGGTCCACATGCTTGGCAGGTGCTCGTAACGTTCCGATAGTGTGTTGTAGAGCCAGTCTTTTGCCTGTCCGAACATTGCCAGCATACCGACGGCCACAATAAGCACGAAGACCATCATGTCTATGATGCGCTCAGTCACGACGGTTCCAATGGATTTCTCCATCGGGATGCCTTCGCTGGTGCGAAGAGTCGCGCAGCGTACCACCTCACCGGCCCGAGGGAAAGCCAGGTTGGCCAGGTATCCGACGATGACCGAGCCGAATATGTGGTTGCGTGTGGGTGTGTGTCCGATTGTCTGGAAAAGCAGACGCCAGCGTAACGCCCTGATGTAGTGGCTCAGAGTACAGGTGAGCATTGCCACTGCGACCCAGGCGTAGTCGGCGTTCACGAAAGACTGCCAGATGGCGGCTTTCTGCTCGGGTTCCAATTTGATCAGGAAGCGGTAGATGAAAAAGATGCCAATGCCGAGAAAGAATACGAGTCTCAGCACATCGCCCCACCGGGTTGGTCTTTTGTCATCCTTTTTTCCCATTCGTTCTGTTGTTTGGTTTTGTCACTCAGGCGAGCCTGTTGTTTTTGGGGAATATGACGGTTGGGTGCCAGGCGGCGGCTTCGTCGGGGGACATTTGGGCATAGGCTGCAATGATGATAAGGTCGCCGACGCGGGCCTTGTGTGCGGCAGCGCCGTTGATGCCTATGACTCCGCTACCGCGCTGGCCGCGGATGGCGTAGGTGGCGAAGCGTTCGCCGTTGGTGATGTTGTAAATCTCGACTTTCTGGTTTTCGACTATGCCGGCAGCCTCGAGGAGGGCGACGTCGATGGTGATGGAGCCGATGTAGTCCAAGTCGGCTTCTGTGACCGTTACACGGTGTATTTTCGATTGTAAAACCTCTATCAGCATCAGTTTTTGTAAGGTTTAGGGTTTAGGGTTTAAGGTTTAAGGTTTAGGGTTTAGGGTTTACGGTTTAAGGGGAGCGGTCAGCAGTCATCAAAACAGTACCCAGTAGAGCAGCAGACATACCAACGCGGTGTACAGCAGTATTCTCGCGGCAGGAACCGGCTCTTTGTCGCCCTGGTCGTCGTTCAGCGCGAAGCGGCGTTGTATCCGCTTGCCTTTGTGGCGTTCGTCGGTCAGGGTGTAATGTGTGGTGGCCGCGTCGCCGTCCACGTGGTTGCCCGAGGCTTCGCCGTCCGCGGAGCTGAACCTCGGTGTGTAGCGGAACTGAGGCATCTCGCGTTTGCGGAATAGGTCCTTCCATGTCAGCCGGCTGCCGCGGTGGCGCTCTTCGCGGTCCAGCTCGCGCACACGCCGCTGGAAGTATTCCAGGTCTTTGTCGGCCACGTCCGCCGCCGCCGTGTTTTGCGTCCTGTCGTCGCGGTGTTCGTCGGCGTATTTCTGTTTCAGGGCCTCCCACCGTTCTTTCTCGGGGTCGTAGAAGCGTGGCTTGTAGTGGAACTGCCGCGGTTTGGGTGTGTAGAACATCGGCATCTTGGGTACGTTGTTTTGTGGGTTGGTGTTGTTGTCGGTGGGTGGGGTGCTCACACGGTGAAGCTCTCGCCGATGACGGTGTCCATCTTGACGTCGTGTTGTTCCACGGGTATGTCGTCCAGGACCTGGAAGTCGTAAGCGACACCGGCTTTCCAGGCCTTGGGTGTCGATTTCAGCAGCCGGTCGTAGAACCCGCGACCGCGACCCATGCGGTTGCGGTGCCTGTCGAAGGCGACACCGGGCACGACAATGGCGTCTATGGCGTCCAGGTCTGTCCATTCGGGTCCGCGCGGTTCTTCGATGCCGAACTGCTCCCCTTTGACCAGGCAGTCGCGTCCGGTGTAGCGGCGCAGCCGAAGACGGTCGCCGTCCACGCAGGGCAGCAGCATGGTCTTCTGTCTGCATATCGCGTCCACGAGGTCGTGGGTCTGCACCTCGTCGGCCATGGACCAATAGAGCAACACGGTGTGTGCGGCCGCAAACTGTGGCGTTTGCTTCAGCCGTTCCATGACCGCCGCGCTGCGGCGGAGCTTTTCGTCGGGCGTCACCTGGCGTTTCAGTTCGCGCATGCGGCGTCTTGTCTCGCTTTTGCTGTCCATGAGTGGCACGTGTGTTTGTCGCTGTCAGAAGGGCAGGTCGTCCTCGCCGTTGGAGTCCATCTTGGGGGCCGAGGCGAAGCCTGGCATCTGGGCGGCGGGGTCGGGCTGGGCGGCGGCTGGGGCTGCCTGTGGGGCCACCGGCTGCGCTTGGCTCGGCTGGCCGGCCCACTGGTAACCGGTGGCCTGTGCCGGCATCTGTCCCGGGACGAAGGGCTGCACTCGGCTGGCGCGAAGGTCGGTATACCACTTCTCGTTGAACTCGCGGCTTTCGGGGTTGAAGGTCACCTGCACCATGGTGCCCATCGGTATGTTCTGCACCATTGCGATGCGCTCTTCGCCGAAGAGGGTGAAGGCCACCTTGCGGGGGTAGTCGTCGCCTGTCTCAATCACAAAACCGCCGCGGACCCAGTGTCCGCGGGCCGACTCGCCTTCTACGTTGGGCAGAAGCTGTATCAACTTGCCAGTAATCTCCATTGTTTATGTTTTTATATTGTTGTTAATTGTCAATACGTTATATGGTCAAGGCTTTCCTTGCACCAATCTGCAAAGATAGTGATAATTTTTGAAATGTGAAAAAAAAGTTTCTGCAGAGTTGCGAGTGCGCTTCCGGTAGCGCCTGCGGCCGTGTGCGGGTTGAGTGGGCGATGGGGCGAAGGGGGGGGGGCTGCACTTGGCACGGGGGCGGACGAGGTAATTGCCGAAGCCATAGGCCGATAGCCTTCGGCAGTTGCGCGCTTCCCTTGCGTGGACTGCAAAGTGCAGCAGCCTCTCTACCCCCTCTCTACCCCTTCGCTGCCCCTTCGCTGCCCCGAGGGGGGGTGGGGTAAGGTTTACGGTTTACGGTTTAAGGTTTAGGGTTTAAGGTTAAGGGTTTACGGTTTAAGGTCAGCGGGTTTCAATTTTCAATTGTCAATTGTCAATTCTCAACTGTCTGGTTGTGGCTGTACCATTGTTTGAATTCGGGTGCTTTGGCTTTGCTGACTATGATGCGGCCGGGTGTGTTGACGGCGAGTGTGAGTGCGAGTTTGCCGATGGGCCAGACGGAGATTTCCTGAATGGCGCTGTGGGAGACGATGTACTGTCGGTTGGCGCGGAAGAAGTGGTTGGGGTCGAGTTGTTCCATGATGGTGTCGAGGGGGTGGTCGAAGATTTGTCGTCGTCCGTTGAGGAGGAGTGCGCGTGTGATTTTGTCTTCGAGGTAGAGGCATGCTATCTGGCTGACTTCGATGGGTATGAGTTTGTCGCGCACGGGTATGAGGAAGTGTGAGCGGTATTTGGTTTGGGGTGTCTGGCTGTGTGCGGTGTCGGGTGTTGCGGCGGCGGGTTGTCGGCTGAGGATGTTCAGTTTGTGCATGGCGTGCCGGAGTCCGTCGGCGTCGATGGGTTTGAGGAGGTAGTCTATGCCGTTGGCGTTGAAGGCTTGGAGGGCGTACTGGTCGTAGGCGGTGGTGTAGATGATGGGGCAGGGTACGGGGACGCTGTCGAAGATGTGGAAGGCGAGTCCGTCGGCGAGGTGGATGTCCATGAAGACGAGGTCGGGGGGTGGGTTGTGGGAGAAGTGTTCGATGCTTTCTTCGATGGACTGGAGGACGGCGACGACGGTGGTGTCGGGCATGGTGAGGGCGATGAGTCGCTGGAGGTGGTCGGCGGCGATGGCTTCGTCTTCTACGATGACTATTTTTTTCATGGGGGAGGGGGAAGGGGTAAGGTTTACGGTTTACGGTTTACGGTTTACGGTTTAGGGTTAGCGGTTAGCGGGGTAAGGTTTAGTGTTTAAGGTTTACGGTTTAAGGTTTAAGGTCAGCGGTCAGCAGTCAGCGGTTAGCGGGGTAAGGTTTAAGGTTTAAGGTTTACGGTTTAAGGTTTACGGTTTATGGGTTATGGGTGGCGGGTTTCAATTGTCAATTGTCAATTTTCAATTTTCAATTGTGTTTGGTTTCAGGGGTATTTGGACGGTGAAGGTTTCTGGGGTTTCGGTGACGAGTATGTCGCTGTCGAAGAGGAGTCGGTAGCGGTGGCTGAGGTTGGGAAGGCCGATGCCGGAGGAGGTGTCGTGATCGGCTTTTGGCTGGCGGTGGTTGGCGACGGCGACGGTGTGGGGTTGTCCGGGGGCGGCGGGTGTGTGTGTGGCGATGGTGATGGTGAGTGGGTGGCGAGAGGAGACGATGTTGTGTTTGATGGCGTTTTCGATGAGCATTTGTATGCTGATGGGTGCGACGAGGCTGTCGAGGAGTGCGGGGTCGATGTTTTCCTGTATGCGGAGTGCCTGGCCGTAGCGTATCTGCATCATGTAGATGTAGGCGTGGGCGAATTCCATTTCGTCGCGCAGGGTGACCACTTTGTTGTGCTGCATGGTGTAGCGGAAGGAGTTGGCGAGTTGCTGGAGGTAGTGGTGTGCGCGCTGGTCGTCGGTGCCGATGAGGGCGTCGAGGGTGTTGAGGCTGTTGAAGAGGAAGTGGGGGGAGATTTGCTGGACGAGGGTTTCGTGTTGTATGCGGAGGTTTTCGGACTGGAGGTGTTCGTTTTCGATGAGTGTCTGCTGGTGGACGGTGATGTTGTTCAGGAGGAGGCTGATGAGGTATACGATGACGGCCATGGTGCCGTCGACGATGATGAATATGGCCAGTGGGTAGAAGGCTGTTTGGTAGAGGAGGTTTTCGGTGTGATAGGCGAGTGTGCCGAAGAGTGCGGCGATGGCGAGGGAGCCGGCGAGGCCGAGGGCCATGAGCCATTTGCTTTGCAGTTGTCGGCGAGCCATCCAGAAGTTGAAGATGTAGAGGAGGAGGAAGAGGAAGAGGTTGCAGATGCAGAGGTAGGTGGTGTGGAATCCGGGTCCGGGGCGGTGGTCTACGGGGGAGAGGTTGCCGAGTATGACGACGGCCGATATGATTATGGAGGAGATGACGCCGAGCCAGATGGCGCGCCAGGTGCTGTAGGGCTGCAGGCGCCGCAGCGTGGTTTGCCACTCGCGCAGGTGGTTGTCTATTGTCTCCTTCGGGTTCATATTTTACGGTATTTGTTGATGTATCGCAGGGAGAGGCAGGCGGTTAAGAAGTAAGCGCCTGCCTGTATCCACAGGGCCAGGTATTCGCCCCGGACCTGGGTGAGGGTGGCGCCCATGGAGCTGATGCGCACGAAGCCTTGTATGCCGGGTGTGGAGGGAAAGAGGTAGGAGAAGGCGAGCCAGAAGTGGGGCATGTTGCTCTGCGGCCAGACCATGCCGCTGAGGAAGAAGAGGATGACGGAGAAGAAGAGTGCGGAGAGGAGGGTGCTCATGCGCTGGCGGCTGAAGAGGTTGCCGAATGTCATGGCGAAGCAGATGACGGAGACGACGAAGGGGAGGAGGAAGAGTATGGTGTCCGCGGGGCTGCCTATCTGGGGTATGCCGAACAGGCGCGGCACTAAACAGAGGTCAAACAGTGTGATGGGGATGTATATGAGGAGGAAGCAGAGCAGCCGGCCCAGTGTGACACGGTATATGGAGCGCCGCCGCAGGTGAGGGGGTATGAGGTGCAGGGCTTTGCGGTTTTCGTTGGCGTCGCCGCACAGGACGCAGATGCCGAAGAAGAGGGTCTGGTGGATGACGAGGAGCAGCAGTGCCGGTATGAAGTACTGTGCGTAGCCGCCCGTGGGGTTGAAGAGTTTGACGTCGTCGAAGCCTACGGGTTGTACCTGTATTTCGGCCGCCGCGCCGGTCAGTCCGTCGGCGGCCTGGTGCGCCAGCTGTATGGTCTCCATTTCGTCCAGCAGCACGGCGCTTCCGGCCAGCAGTGCGTTTTTGTAGTATATGAAGGAGCCGATGTCCGATATGCACGTGACCGTCGCCGTCTGCCGCTTGGCTATCCGCTCGGCGTAGTCCGCCGGAAACAGGAACACGGCCTCCACTTTGTGCGCCGCCAGCAGTTCTTCGGCTTGCGGCAGGGTAGGGGGGCGGTAGGCGACGCGCAGCTCCGGCGTGGCGTCTATTTTGTGGACGAAGCGTTTCGACTCCTCGCTCCGCGAGAGGTCCACCACCGCCACCGCCATCGCGGTCAGCACTTCCTGGTGGTAGATGTAGTAGTAGAGCGGCGGATAGACCGCTGTGGCGAGGAAGAAGATGACGATTGTCGTCTTGTCGCTGAATACGCGCCTCACTTCCGCCGTCAGCACGTCCCAGATGTCTCTCAGGCTTGCAGCCGTGTGTTTCAGCATGCCACCCTCCTTTCGAATTGGCGTCCGAGCATCGCCGCCCCGATGAGCAGCAGCAGCACGAAGGCGGCCAGCACGCACACTTCCGGCCAGCACTGTTCCAGTCCGCTCCCGTAGAGTGTGATGTCCCTCATCGCCAGCCAGTAGTGGCGCAGCGGGAAGAGCATGCTGAAGAGCTGCATCGGGAGCGGCATGGCGTCCACCGGAAAGGAGAAGCCGCACATCGTGAAGGCCAGTGTGCCGTAGGCCGAGGTGAGGCTCATGGCCACCGACGGGTCGGGTATGCACCCCATGAGGAAGCAGCCCGCGCTCTGGGCCGCCGTCACCGTCAGCAGGGACACGAGCATCAGCAGCGGCCAGTTCCCCTGCATCGGGAAGTGCATCGGGCCGTACATCACCACCTCGGCCACCAGCAGCAGCAGCGTGTAGTGCAGGGTGTATGGCAGCGCCTTACCCACCATGGCCTTCACGGCGTCGCCACCCGCTTTGCGCATCCACGACTTCACGGTCCGCTCCTGGCGCTCGCGCCCTATCACGTAGGCCGTGTGCAGCATGGCCATCAGGGCCACTATGCCCGGTATCAGTGTCGTCATGAGGTATATCTGGTAGTTGCCCGTCGCGTTCCCCACGGCGTGGGTCTCCAGTGCGACGGGCTGTATGATGCCCATGATTTCGTCGTCCTTGAAGCCTTTCTTCCTCAGCACCTCCCGCTGCACCGCGCCCGTGGCCAGGTGCCCCATGGTGGCCAGCTGCCTGTAGCTCAGTGAGCCAGCCAGCAGGTAGGCCTGGTTCGTGTAGAGGGTCAGGTGCGGCGACCGGAACTGCAGCAGGTCGTTGTATATCCCTTCCGGTATCTCGTAGAAGGCGAACACTTCGCCTCTCTGCATGGCTTTACGCGCCTCTGTGTGGTTGGTGTACAGGGCTTTGATGTGCACCGCCGGCGTGGCGTCAATCTCGTGGCACAGGCGCCGCGAGAGGTACGTCCCGTCCATGTCCACCACCGCCACGGGCAGCTCCTGCGGCTGACCCTCCCCGCTCACCGTCGCGAAGAAGACGAACGAGAAGACCGCCCCCAGCGTGAGTATCACCAGGTAGCGCGGAAACAGCCATATCCGCCTCAGCTCTCTGACTATAACTCTTAGCACTTTCCTGTCGCTTTGTCGGTTCCTCTGTTCAGTCTGTCACCAGTATGGCCGTCATTCCGGGCTTGAGGCCCTCTATCGGGCTCTGCGGCACCGCCTTCACGTCGAAGCTCCTCACGTCGTGCTGCCCCGTGATTTTCGTCGCGTGCCACGTGGCGTAGCTCGCCATCGCCTGTATGCGCCTTACGGTGCACGGGTATGTCTGGTCCCCGAGGGCCGGTATTCGCACCTGCACCGTCGCACCGCTGTTGATGCCCCGCAGCAGGTCTTCGCGCACCGCGAAGTAGAACCACGTGTCGCCCATGTCCAGAATGCTCGCCACCGGGCTTCCGGTCCCTATCAGGTCGCCCACCTTGGCGAAGAGCTCCACCACCTCGCCGTCGCAGGGCGCCGTCAGGTAGCTGTCGTCCAGGTAGCTCTGCACCTCGGCCACCGCGCCTCCGGCGCGGTCCACCAAGGCCGCCGCCGCCGTGATGTCCTCACGCTGCGCGCCCTCGCGGGCCATGAGGTACTGCTGCTCGGCGGCCGCACAGTCGGCCTGCGCCACCTTGTACTTGGCCTCTATCTCGTCGTACTGCTGCGTGCTCACCACCCCCTTCTCCTTCAGCCCCTTCACGCGCTCGTAGCTCTTCCTGTACACCTCCTCCGCGGCCTGCGCCTTCTGCCACACCTGGCGCGCCATTTCCACCTGCTGGCTCCGCGCCCCGTGGCGCGCCTTGCGGCTCTGCGCCGTCGCCGCGTCTTGGGCCGCCGTCGCCTGCAGCATCTTGGCGTCAATCTGACGACTCGCTATGTGCGCCAGCGTGTCGCCGCGCCTCACGCGCTGACCCTCAGTCACGTAGATGGTGTCTATATGGCCCGGCACCATGTTGCTCACGCGATACTCCGACGCGTCAGCCTCCCCGCTCACGAGTTCTTTCTCGGGACGTATGGCCAGCAAGCCCACCAGGGCCACTATTCCGATGGTCACTATCACCACCGCCAGTCCCGCCAAAAGCGATTTGCTTGTCTCTTTCATAATTCTTCTGTAGTAAAAATTTAGTACTGAAATATTATTTGGTAGTAAAACAACTTAACCCTTAACTCATAATTCTTAACTCATAACTCTTAACTCTTAACTCATAACCCTTAACCCTCAACTCTCCCCCTCCGCCTGCCTCAGATAAACCTTGTCCATCTCTATCTCTATCCGGGCGTCTATCACCTCTCCTTCGGCCTGCATCCATGCCGTCTGGGCCGCCATGAGGTCGCTGCTGCTGCACATGCCGGCCTTGAAGCTCTCGTCGGCCAGCCGCAGGTTCTCCTCCGCCTGTTCCATGTTGCTCTCCGCCTGGGCCAGCTTCTTGTAGGCCACATCCAGCTCGAAGCGCAGCTTCTCGACCTGCAGGTTGATCATCTCGCGGGCCTCCTCCATCTGGTACTGCACCTCGCGCCGCTTGGCCTTGGCCGCCTTGATGGCGTAGATGCCGCCGGGGTGTATCAGCGGCACGTTGACCGCCACGCCAGCTATCCACGTCCCGCCCCACTCGTTGCTGAACCCGTTGAAGACGTTGGGATTGCTCATCAGGTATCCTCCCGTGAGCACTATGTTCGGCTGCAGCGTGCTCGCCGCTATCCGCACCCCCTCGCGGGCTATGCTGTCGGCTATGCGCAGCATCTTCATCTCGGCGCGCCGCTCTATGCCGGCCGTCGTCGCCGTGCTGTCCTTGGTCTCGGGTCGGCCCGCAGCCATCATGTCCTGCCCGTCGCCCACGTCGAAGCGGCTGTCCAGCGGCATGCCGCACCGCTCGGCCAGCAGCATCTTGGCCAGCGCCAGCCCGTTGGTGGCCTTGGCTAGGCTCATCTGCGCCTCGTTTCGCTTCACACGCACCTTCGCCAGGTCGCCCTTCGTGGCCATCTCAGCCTCCACCGCCAGCTGCACATTTCGCTCCAGCGTGTCGAGCAGGGCGGCGTAGCGCTGCGCCAGCCGCTGCTTGTGCTTCACGCTCACTACCTGCCAGTAGGCCTCGTCGACCGCCACCAGGGTGGCCTCGCGCTTCTGGTCGTACTGCACCCCGCTCAGGTGGGCCGCCAGGCGCGCCGTACGGTAGGCCGCCGCCAGCTTGCCGCCCATATAGAGCGGCTGCGTCAGCGTCACCGCCGCCACGCCGGTGTTGCGCGTGTCGGTGGTCAGGCCGTCTATTATCTCGTTGCCCATGGCGTTCACCTTGCCGCTGAGGTCGGCCGACGTCATGGCCGCGTCGAACCGGTTGGCCAGCGCGTCGCCGATGGTGACGGGGCCTATGTTCAGGTCCGACAGCTCGCTGTGTATCGCCTCGCTGATGTCGGCCTGAAGGTCGTCGCCGATGTGGCTCAACCGCTCCTTCTGCTCGTCGCTGAGCAGCTTGACGCTCTTCTCCATCCACATATACCCTCCGTTGGCGCTCACCTTGGGCAGCATCTGCCACAGGGCCACCTTCTGCAGCGCGGCGCTCTGCTCGCGCTTCGCCTGGGCCTGCTTCAGCCCGCGGTTGGCCTCCAGCGCCCGCTGGCGGCAGTCCGTCAGCGTCAGCGTCTCCTGCCCCCACACCATCGTACACGACACCACAAGTGCCGCCGATATAGTCAGTATTCTCTTTAATGCCATAGTTGTTAAGTAGTTATTTTTGTTCCGCCACTCGCGTAGCGGCTGCAAAGGTACAAAGAAAAGCCGATAACGTGGCATAATTATAATTCCAACCGCCCGAATTTTGTTCTAAACTACCTGTCTTACAACAGGAAGTCGCTGCTAAAAAACTTTTCTCAAATGTTAAAATTTAACATTTCTACCCCATCACCTTAACACTTGTCACTTACCACTTAACACTTGGCTCTGTACGTAGATGTTGAAATCTTTTTATAAAAAAAGCTTGTCATGTCCAAAAAAAAGCGTACCTTTGCAATCTCGTTTTGGAGAAAATAGTAACTAATCAATTAATAACAAATAATTTAATCGAGATGACAAAGTACGTTTACACCTTTGGAGGCAAGACAGCCGAGGGAAAAGCCGACATGAAAAACCTGCTGGGTGGCAAGGGCGCCAACCTGGCCGAGATGTGCCTGCTGGGCCTGCCTGTGCCTGCTGGACTGACAATCACTACCGAGTGCTGCACAGCCTATTACGCCAACAACTGCGAGTTGCCCAAGGGCTTGATGGAAGAGGTCTGGAAGGGCGTTGAGAATATTGAGAAAATCATGGGCATGAAATATGACGACAGCGAGAACCCCCTGCTGGTGAGCTGCCGTTCCGGTGCGCGCTCGTCGATGCCCGGCATGATGGACACCGTGCTTAATATTGGCCTCAGCAGCAAGACCATTCCCGGCATGCTGAAGAAGACCAACAACCCGCGCTTCGTGTACGACAGCTACCGCCGTCTGATCATGATGTATGCCGACGTTGTGATGGAGAAGAGCGAGGGCATTGAGCCCGCCGACGGCAAGGGCATCCGCAAGCAGCTCGACGACATGCTCGACGAGTACAAGGCCGTGAAAGGCTACAAGAGCGACACCGAGCTGACCGCCGAGGACCTCATGAAGCTGGCCGACGCCTTCAAGGTGCGCGTGAAAGAGGTGCTGGGCACCGAGTTCCCCGACGACGCCCGCGCCCAGATGGAGGGCGGCATCAAGGCCGTCTTCAAGAGCTGGAACGGCAAGAAGGCCGTCAGCTACCGCAAGATCGAGGGCATCCCCGACGACTGGGGCACCGCAGTCAACGTGCAGGCCATGGTCTTCGGCAACATGGGCGACACCAGCGCCACCGGCGTGGCCTTCACCCGCAACCCAGCCACCGGCGACAACCAGTTCTACGGCGAGTGGCTCATCAACGCCCAGGGCGAAGACGTGGTGGCCGGTATCCGTACCCCCAACCCCCTGAACGACGACACCAAGAACGAGCAGAACAAGCACATGCACTCGATGCAGGAGCTGATGCCCGAGACATACAAGGAACTGTGCGACATCCGCAGCATCCTCGAGAAGAACTACCACGACATGCTTGACATCGAGTTCACCATCCAGGAAGGCAAGCTGTATATGCTGCAGTGCCGCGTCGGCAAACGCACCGGCGTCGCCGCCCTGACCATGGCCATGGACATGCTCAAGGAAGGCCTCATCGACGAGAGCGAGGTGGTGATGCGCATAAGCCCCGCCCAGCTCGACGAGCTGCTGCACCCCATCCTCGACGCCAGCGACGAGAAGAAGCACACCGTGCTTGCCAAGGGTCTGCCCGCCGGCCCCGGCGGTGCTGTGGGCGTCATAGCCCTCACCAGCGAGAAAGCCAAAGAGTACCAGGCTGCCGGTATCAAGAATATCCTCGTCCGCGAGGAGACCAACCCCGAGGACGTCGAGGGCATGCGTGCCGCCGACGGTATCCTCACCGCCCGTGGCGGTATGACCTCGCACGCCGCCCTCGTGGCCCGTGGCTGGGGCAAGTGCTGCATCGTGGGCTGCGACGCCGTGAAGATTGAGTTTGAGAAGACCAGCGTAAAGACCGACCAATTCGGTAAGAAGAAAGTGAACGTGGAAGAAAGTGGCACCGTGATTATCAACAGCAAGACCTTCAAAGAGGGCGACCTGCTGAGCCTCAACGGCACCAAGGGTTATGTCTACGACGAAGAGGTGAAGATGATCAACGCCACCGAGAACCCCCTGTTCCAGCAGTTCATGAAGATTGTCGACAAGCACCGCAAGATGGGTGTCCGCACCAACGCCGACAACCCTGCCGACGCACAGCGCGCCATCGACTTCGGTGCCGAGGGTATCGGTCTGTTCCGTATCGAGCACATGTTCTACGGCGAGAACAGCGAGAAGCCCCTTGAGAAGCTGCGCAATATGATTCTTGCCAACTCGAAGGAAGAGCGCATCGCCGCCCTCGACGAGCTGGAGCCCTACATCCGCGAGAGCGCCAAGGGCACCCTCAAGGTGATGGACGGCAAGCCGCTGACCTTCCGCCTGATGGACCCCCCGCTGCATGAGTTCGCCCCCCAGGGCAACGAGAAGATGCAGGAGGCCGCCAAGCGCCTGGGCATCAGTTACGAGGATGTCAAGAAGCGTGTTGAGAGCCTGCATGAGGTGAACCCCATGATGGGTCTGCGCGGTGTGCGTCTGGGCATCATCTACCCCGAAATCACTCGCGTCCAGTTCCGCGCCCTCTTCAGCGCCACCGTCGAACTGATGAAGGAAGGCAAGCACCCGATGCTCGAAATCATGGTGCCGCTGACCATCAACGCCGCCGAGCTCCGTCACCAGAAGGCCATAGCCACCGAGGTGAAGGAAGAGGTGGAGAAGAAGTACGGCGTGAAGTTCGAGTACAAGTTCGGCACGATGATTGAGATTCCGCGTGCCGCCCTGGTGGCCAACCAGATAGCCGAGGTGGCCGAGTTCTTCAGCTTCGGTACCAACGACCTGACGCAGATGACCTTCGGCTTCAGCCGCGACGACGTTAACGCCATCGTCAAGACCTACGTCGACGAGAAGATTATCCCCGCCGACCCCTTCAACAACTTCGACACCGAGTGCGTCGGCGAGCTGGTGAAGATCGGTATCGAGCGTGGCCGTGGCACCCGCGCCAACCTCAAGTGCGGTGTCTGCGGTGAGCACGGTGGCGACCCGACGGCAGCCGAGTTCTTCTACAAGGCCGGCATGAACTACGTCAGCTGCTCGCCGTTCCGTGTCCCCGTGGCACGCCTTGCCGCCGCCCAGGCCGCCATCAAGGAAGCCCGCGAGAAATAAAAAAAACACTAAGCTGTGAGCTTTAAGTAGTAGGTGTCCACACTCACACTGAACACTTAAAGCTCACAGGTTAAAACTACTTGAAACTAAAAAAACTAATACATTAATAATTAATATGACAATCAAAGTATGTGTCGGCAGTTCATGCCATCTGAAAGGGTCGTACGAAGTCATTGAAGCATTCAAGGAAGTGCTGAAAAAATATGATGTGGAAGACGTCATTGATTTGCAAGCAAGCTTTTGCCTCGGTCACTGCGCATTGGGTGTAAACGTCGGATGCGAAGGTATGGAACCCTCGGAACGTGGACCGCATGTGGAGGAAACCCCGGAAGGGTTCATCTTGCACAGTGTCAATGCTGGCAATGCGGAAGAACTGTTCGCCAAAGAAATCTACCCCAAACTATTTATTAACTAAGACAATAGCTATAGAATCATGTCCGAGTATTTGGAATTCAAGACTGTACGATGTAAAGACTGCTACCGTTGCCTACGCGAATGCCCGGTGAAGGCCATCAACATCAAGGACCATCACGCGCAAATCATCGAGGAGCACTGCATCCTATGTGGCCATTGCACCAAGGTATGCCCCCAGCATGCCAAGATAGAGCATAGCGAGCTACCTGTGGTGCGCGAGTTGCTCAAGAGTGGTGCCCGTATGGCTGCTACGGTGGCGCCGTCGTTTATCAGCAGTCTTGTACAGGATGACTTCTCGGTATTACGCATAGCGCTTGCCAAACTAGGTTTTGCTATAGCCGAAGAGACGGCCATCGGCGCACAAGCCGTCACCGAAGAGTACAAACGAGTGCTGGCCAAAGGCGAAATGCGCAACTTTATCACGTCGGCTTGTCCGGCAGCCTGTCGCCTGATACAGATGTACTATCCCAAAGCTCTGCCCTATCTGGCCCCTGTCGACTCGCCGATGGTGGCACATGCAAAAATGTTGCGCCGCAACGACCCAAACTTGAAAATAGTCTTCGTCGGTCCTTGTATAGCAAAAAAACGCGAGGCCGATGAACACGCCATAGATGCCGTCATTACTTTCGAGGAACTGTTGCAGCTATTTGAAGAAAACGGCATAGACCTGAATACTATAAACAAACTTACGGTAGGCGACGAGTGCGACATCGCCAACCGCGCGAAAGCTTATCCTGTAACGCAGGGCATTATACGCTCGTTCGACGCTTTGCCGGAAGGCTACCGATACATGACAGTGGACGGCGTGGACCGTATTGCCGATGTGTTGGAAAACATTGAGTCTATGGACCACGTGTTCATAGAGATGAACGTGTGTCCCGGTGGCTGCATCAACGGACCTTGCTCTATTGCACACGATGGCGGTATGATTAAGGCTGAGGCAGATATCGACCGCTATGTGGAACACGAGATGGCTACACGCAAACATCTGCCTGCGGCCGACGCAGGGGTGTCGTTGGCTTACGCCCATCCGCGTCTGCGTGCCAAGAGTCGTCCAGCCAGCGACAAAGAGATTGAGGATGTGCTGCACCGTACCGGCAAATTTACCAAAGCCGACGAGCTTGATTGTGGTGCCTGCGGCTATCGCACCTGCCGCGAAAAAGCCTGGGCCGTGGTGAACGGCTATGCCGACATCGATATATGCCTGCCCTACATGCGCAAGCGCGCAGAAAGCCTGGCTGTGGATATTGTCCGAAACTCGCCTGAAGGCGTGATGCTTGTCGACCCCGACATGAATATCGTGGACATCAACGCATCGGCCATGAAGATGCTGGGCCTCACCGGCACTCCCGAGAGTGTGGTAGGCCGTCCTGTTTCGGAAAGTTTCCAGCCTATAGACTTCTACAACGCTTACTCGAAGAAACAACGCGTGGAGAATCCGCGTCTGCACATCAATGCCACCGACCGGTATCTGAGCCTGACAGTAAGCCTGCTAAGTGAGCAGAACCTGCTATTTGGCCTGATGAAGGATATTTCCGAGATGGTGAACTATGACAAGAAGTTGGAGCAAGTGCGCATGGACACCGTATCCACCACCGATGACCTTATTATGAAGCAGATGCGTGTGGCGCAAGAGATTGCCTCACTATTGGGCGAGACAACCGCTGAGACTAAAGTGGCACTGCTTAAATTAAAGAAAACACTCACCGACGGTCAGGGAGATCTTGGAGTGGACGGACGTCCGAAAGATTGGAAAACGGCAAAGGTAAGTGACAAGTGATTGGTGAATAGTGAAAGGTGAAATATGAAAAAACTCTGTGTAGAATACGGATACACTTCGCTGAACCACTATGGCGAGGAACTCTGCGGGGATAACGTGGAGTTGACCTCGGATGGTGAGTGGACGACGTTGGTGCTTGCCGACGGACTTGGAAGCGGAGTGAAAGCCAACATACTATCCACGCTCACGAGCAAGATACTTTGCACGATGGTGGCCGGCGGTGCCGATATAGAGGATTGTGTCGGTACCATCATCCAGACGCTACCTGTATGCAAAGAGCGTGGCGTTGCCTACAGCACTTTCTCTATCATACACGTTAACAATGAGGGTAGGGGACACCTATTTGAGTTCGACAACCCTGAGGCTATCTGGTACCATCACGGTCATACTTGCGATTTTCCTCGTGAGGAAATGAACGTTTACAACAAGCGCGTGTTTGTCACTGAACTTGAACTTGATGAGGGAGACATGGTCTTCGTGATGAGTGACGGCACTATACATGCCGGCATCGGACAGATGCTGAACTTCGGATGGCAGCGCAAGGAAATAATGGAACACCTCGACCACAACATCGACGCCCACATGTCGGCCCGAGCCGCGGCCTGTCTTCTTGCTTCGGCATGCAATGACCTATATCTTGACAAGCCGGGCGACGACACTACGGTGGCTGCTATTCGCATGCGTCCTCGTACAATGGTGCATATCATGGTTGGTCCGCCTGTAGACAAGGAAAAAGACGAGGAATATGTCCATCGGTTCATGATGGACGCCGACAAACGCATAGTATGCGGCGGCACTACCTCACAGGTAGTGGCTCGTTGTATCGGTCGACAGTTGAAGACCAGCTTCGACTTTCCTGACAAAGATGTACCTCCCATAGGATTCATTGACGGCATCGACCTTGTCACAGAGGGCGTTATCACGCTGCGACGCCTATTGTCGCTATCAGAGAAATACGTTTCAGAGAAAGACCTTACACCAAAGACTTATGCCAAGAAAGATGGCGGTTCGCTGCTGGCGAACATCATCTTCGAGGAAGCCACGCACGTGGTGTTCTTTGTCGGACAGAATGTCAACGCTGCCCATCAGGGACTTGATATTGATATAACTATGAAACTCAAACTCGTCGAGCGTTTGGCCGCCAACCTTAGCAAGATGGGTAAAAATGTAACCGTGAACTACGATTGATTATGGAGCAGAAACTATTCGATACTAACGTACAATGGATTAAATATAAAGTCCTCAAAGAGGTCATCCGTCGCGCATACGATGGGGGGCTCGACGAGGCATACTTGGAGATACCAAAACTTATAAGTCCGGGCCCTAAATCGGAACTTAACTGCTGTATATACAAAGAACGCGCCATTGTCCAGGAGCGAATCCACATGGCCATGGGCGGCAATAAGGATAATCCCAACCCTGTTCAGGTGATGGAAATTGCTTGCGACGAATGTCCCGCAGCCGGTATGCTTGTCACCGAGGCGTGCAGAGGCTGCATGATGCATTCCTGCAAGGAGGTTTGCCCCAAGGGTGCCATCACTATTGTCAACCACCGATGCCATATCGATAAAGAGAAGTGCATTGAGTGTGGCAAATGTGCTGCAGCCTGTCCCTACAGTGCAATCATAGCCCAGAAACGCCCTTGTATCAAGAGTTGCAAGCCCAAGGCTCTTTCCATACGAAAAGAGGACGACAAGGCTGTCATCGACAACGACAAATGCATTTCCTGCGGTGCCTGTGTGGTTAGTTGCCCCTTCGGTGCCATTACTGACCGTTCGTTAGTACTCGACATTATCGACATGTTGAAACAGTCGGAAAACAATTCTAAATACCGTGTCTATGCTGTCATTGCTCCTGCCATTGTCGGACAATGCCGGTTCGGCCGTATCGAACAGGTGGTCACCGCTATCAAGCGACTAGGTTTCCATCAGGTAGTGGAAGCTGCCCTCGGTGCCGACATCACCCTCTATACTGAAGCTCGTGAATTCCAGCACAAAGCCTCAGAGAGCGACAGCCCTGTTATGACAACTAGTTGTTGTCCAGCTTTTGTGCGTTTCATAGAGACCAATTTTCCCGAGTTCAAAGACGCCATCTCTACATCGCCCTCACCGATGATTACTACCGCACGTCTTATAAAGCGTAGCGACCCCACCGCTAAAGTTGTCTTTATCGGTCCTTGCGCCGCCAAGAAATTCGAGTATACGCTCGAGAAGACCCAGGGAATGATTGATTGTGTGATGAGCTTTGAAGAGTTGCAGGCATTCCTCGACGCACGTGGAATCGACACAACGCAATGTGAGGACACCCACCTAGACAATGCTTCCTTCTATGGACGTATCTTCGCAAAGAGCGGCGGTATAGCCCAAGGTGTGGTCCATGTGGCCGAAAAGCTGGGGCTGGAAGGGGTGAACCCCTGCGTTATGAACGGAATAGACCAGTGCCGTCAGCATTTAGCCCTGTTGCGAGCCAAGAAAGAGACCGCCAACTTCTTCGAAGGCATGGCATGCGACGGCGGATGCGTCGGCGGTCCTTTGAGTATCACTCGCTCGCCGAAAAACGTCTTCGACGTGGACAAGTATGGCAACTCTGCTGCAGAAAAGGACATCGATGGATCGGTCAATTTGTACAAGATGACAATGAAAGGTGAATAGAGAATAATCAGTGAAATCAACAATAAAAAAAATAATATGAACGAGAAAATCAGAAAAGACCTTGAAACACTGGGTATCACCGGTGTCAAAGGCATCCACTACAACCCCTCGTACGAAGACCTGTTCAAGTTCGAGATGGATCCCGCTCTCACGGGCTATGACAAAGGTCAGCTCACAGAGCTGGACGCCGTGAACGTGATGACCGGTATCTACACCGGCCGCTCGCCCAAGGACAAATATATTGTGATGGATGCACAGTCGAAGGACACCGTCTGGTGGACCAGCGACGAGTACAAGAACGACAACCACCCGATGAGCGAGGAGGTGTGGGGCAAGATGAAGAACCTGGCCGTCAAGGAACTCTGCGGCAAGGAACTCTTCGTGGTCGACGCCTTCTGCGGCGCCAACAAGGACACCCGCATCGCCGTGCGCTTCATTATGGAGGTGGCCTGGCAGGCCCACTTCGTGCGCAACATGTTCATCAAGTCCACCGCCGACGAGCTCAAGGACTTCCAGCCCAGTTTCACCGTCTACACCGCCAGCAAGGCCAAGGTGGAGAACTACAAAGAGTTGGGGTTGAACAGCGAGACCTGCGTGGCCTTCAACGTCAGTTCGCGCGAGCAGGTGATCCTCAACACCTGGTACGGCGGCGAGATGAAGAAAGGCATGTTCTCGATGATGAACTACTACCTGCCGCTGCGCGGTATCGCCGCCATGCACTGCTCGGCCAACACCGACATGCAGGGACAGCATACGGCCATCTTCTTCGGCCTGAGCGGCACCGGCAAGACCACCCTCTCCACCGACCCCAAGCGTCTCCTCATTGGCGACGACGAGCACGGCTGGGACGACGAGGGCGTCTTCAACTTCGAGGGCGGTTGCTACGCCAAGGTCATCAACCTCGACAAGGACAGCGAGCCTGACATCTACAACGCCATCCGCCGCAACGCCCTGCTGGAGAATGTCACCGTGGCCGCCGACGGCAAGATTGACTTCGCCGACAAGAGCGTCACCGAGAACACCCGCGTGAGCTACCCCATAGACCACATCGAGAAGATAGTGATGCCGGTCCACGGCAAGAGCGCCGGCCCCGCCGCCGAGAATGTCATCTTCCTCTCGGCCGACGCCTTCGGCGTGCTCCCTCCGGTGAGCATCCTCACCGCCGAGCAGTGCAAATACTACTTCCTCAGCGGCTTCACGGCCAAGCTGGCCGGCACCGAGCGTGGCATCACCGAGCCGACGCCGACATTCAGCGCCTGCTTCGGTCAGGCATTCCTCGAGCTGCATCCCACCAAGTATGCCGAGGAACTGGTGAAACGCATGGAGAAGAGCGGCGCCAAGGCCTATCTGGTGAACACCGGATGGAACGGCACCGGCAAGCGTATCAGTATTAAAGATACGCGTGGAATTATCGACGCCATCCTCGACGGCAGCATCCTGAAGGCCGAGACTAAGAAGATACCCTACTTCGACTTCGAAGTGCCTACAGCGCTGCCGGGTGTGGACCCGAAGATTCTCGACCCGCGCGACACCTACGCCAACGCAGCGCAGTGGGACGAGAAAGCCCGCGACCTTGCGGCTCGCTTTGAGAAGAACTTCGACAAGTTCACCCACAACGCAGCCGGCAAAGCCCTCGTGGCCGCCGGTCCCAAGGTGTGAGTCGTCGAAACATAGTGTGACGAATGTCAGATCAAATGACAGAACGATGAAACGATTGTTTCTTGCCCTGTTGATGCAGGGTATGGTATGCTTTGCATGGGCCTTCGACTTCGAAGTGCCCATGCAGGGCTATTCCCTCTATTTCAATATTATCGACGAGGAGCGCAAAACCGCTGAGGTTTGCGCACCCAACGAGAGCGGCACCTATCGCTGGACGGGTCACAATGCCCCCAACGGGGTGCTCGACATGCCGGCCGAGGTGGAATACTTCGGCGTGAAATACACCGTGGTGTCTATTGGCGAACGGGCTTTCGCTGGATGTGCCAAAATCAGTGGCCTCACCCTCCCGACTACGGTGGTGGAGATAGGCTCTTATGCCTTCAGTAACTGCAGCGGCATAAAAGGGGTGGTGACCATCGGCGAGAACGTGGTCTCCATCGGCCGGTCCGCATTCTTCGGCTGCTCGGGCATCACTGAGCTGGTATACAACGCCGTGTCTTGCGAGACCATGGGCGGCAGCCGCAGCGGCGCCGTCTTCATGGGCTGCAAAAAACTGCACAAGCTGAGCTTCGGCAACCGGGTGCAACGTATACCCGACTACGCCTTCGTCGGTATGAACATGGTGAACAGCGAGTGGGCGCTTCCGCCGTCGGTGGAGTACATTGGCGAATATGCCTTCGCCTTCTGCTATGCCATCAAGGGCGACCTGCGGCTGCCGGCATCGGTGCGCACGATAGGCCCCTATGCCTTCGCTCAGTGCCATGCTACCACGAGCCTCGAGATACCGGGCCGTGTGGAACGCATCGACCAGAGGGCGTTCTATCAGTGTGTCAATATGAAAGTCCTGACGTCGAAAGCCATAGTGCCGCCTGCACTCGGAAGCGAGGTCTTCGGTGGACTGAGTCGCACTACGGTCCTCAACGTGCCGTGTATCAGCACCGACCGCTACGGCGAGGCTGAAGGATGGAGCAAGATACGCACCATCAAAGCCATCGAACCCTGCACGGTCGACATCGTAGGTGCAGTGAGCAACCCCATGGCCGGCGAGGTCTACGGCGGTGGCACATACACCCCGGGCGACACCGTCACCCTCGTGGCGGTGTGCTACGCTGGCTACGGCTTCCGCGGATGGAGCGACGGCAACAGCGACAACCCGCGCCGCGTGGTGGCTGGCGACACAGCTACGTACACCGCCCTCGTGCAGCCCGCCGACGTGGTGCGCCAGACGGAGTATATACACGACACCATCTACAAGGACGGCATAGAGGTGATATATGAATATTACGAGGTGAACGACGTGGCGGAACCCATAGGCTCGCAAGACGCCGTGGTGTACAATGCCGACAAGCGACGCCTCGAGGTGCCGATGGACAAGAACGACATTGTGAGCGTGGCACTTTACAACGACGCTGGCCTGTGCGTGCAGACCGGAAAGCCCCGCCGTGGTCGCATCAACATGCGCCGCTACCCGACGGGTTATTACATTATTCGCATCACTACCGTCGACAACGAGCAGGTGCTGCGATTCTTCCACAGGAAAAACAAATAAACAACATATTTATAAATGAAAAAGGATCATTTTGCATCACGTCATAACGGCGTCTCGAGCGATGCCGATATGCAGAAAATGCTTGGCACCATCGGTGTAAGCAGCTTGGATGAACTCATAGAGAAGACCGTGCCGGCCGCTATCCGCGCCGAGCAGCCTCTCGCCCTTGAAGAGGGCATCAGCGAGTATGCCTTCCTCAACCGTTGCCGCTCGCTGGCCAAAAAGAACAAGCTCTACCGCAGCTATATCGGCATGGGCTACTATGGCACAGTGACGCCCGCCGTCATCATGCGCAACGTCTTCGAGAATGCGGGCTGGTACACAAGCTACACCCCTTACCAAACCGAGATCTCGCAGGGCCGTCTCGAAGCCCTGATGAACTACCAGACCATGGTGGCCGACATGACTGGCATGCCGCTCAGCAACGCCAGCCTTCTCGACGAAGCTACCGCCGCTGGCGAGGCAATGATTATGTTCTTCAATAGCCGCAGCCGCCAGGCCCAGAAGGACGGCGTCTGCAAGGTGTTTGTCGATGAGGGTATCCTGCCTCAGACTTTGGCTGTCATGAAGACCAACGCCGCCCCACGTGGCATCGAGGTTGTCACCGGCAAAGCCGCCCAGACCGAACTCGACGGGTCATACTTCGCCGCTTTTGTGCAGTATCCCAACCAATTTGGTGAGGCCCAGGATTGGACGGACTTCATCTCCAAGTGCCATGAGAAAGGCATCTTTGTCTGCATGGCTACCGACCTCATGGCTCTCGCCCTCATGAAGACTCCCGGCGAGATGGGCGCTGACTGCGCTGTTGGCAACGCGCAGCGTTTCGGTCTGCCGATGGGCTTCGGCGGTCCCCATGCCGGCTTCTTCGCCTTCACCGACGCCTTCAAACGTCAGTTCCCCGGCCGTATCATCGGATGGAGCGTCGATGCCAAGGGCAACCCCGCCCTCCGCATGGCCCTCGGAATGCGCGAACAGCACATTAAACGTGACAAAGCCACCTCCAATATCTGCACCGCTGCCGCACTCGTGGCCAATATGAGCGGCTTCTATGCCGTCTGGCATGGCCCCGAAGGCATCTGCAACATAGCCACTCGCATCTGCGGCCGTGCCCACCGCCTCGCTGCCGAGCTGGAGCAGTATGGCTACAAGCAGTGGAACAAGGTCTACTTCGATACCCTCGCCCTCCAGTGCCCTGTGCCCACCGCCAAAGTACGTGAAGTGGCCCTCAAGCACGAAATCAACTTCCGTTACATCTGCGACGAGTGCATCGGCATCTCCATCGACGAAACTACAGAGAAGACCGACCTCGACGCCATCGTCGCCTGCCTCGCCGAAGCTGCAGGCAAGAAGGCACAACCCCTCGAGTGCAAAGGCTGCTGCTGCCACATAGCCGACGAGGCCATCCCCGCCGACCTCAAACGCAAGAGCGCCTACCTCCGTGAGAAAGTCTTCAACTCCTACCACGACGAGACCTCCATGATGCGCTACATCAAACGCCTCGAGGAGAAAGACCTCTCCCTCAACCGTGCCATGATACCTCTCGGATCCTGCACCATGAAGCTCAATGCCGCCGCCGAAATGATGCCCCTCTCTTGGAGCAAGTTCGGTGGTATGCACCCCTTCGTCCCCGCTGACCAGGCCGAGGGTTACCTCGAGATGATTCACGACATCGAGCGCCGACTCGCCGTCATCACAGGCTTTGCCGGTTGCTCGTTGCAGCCCAACAGCGGCGCCTATGGCGAATACAGCGGCCTCACCGTTATCCGCAACTACCACATCGCCAACGGCCAGAGCCAGCGCAACGTATGCCTCATCCCGGCTTCTGCCCACGGCACCAACCCCGCCTCCGCTGCCAAGGCCGGCATGACTGTAGTAGTTGTCAAGTGCAACGAACGCGGCGACGTCGATATTGACGACCTGCGCGCCAAAGCCGAGCAGTATAAGGACACTCTCAGCTGCCTGATGATCACCTACCCGTCGACCCACGGTGCCTTCGAAGAGGGCATCCTCGATATCATCAATATCATCCACAGCATGGGCGCTCTTGTCTATATGGACGGCGCCAATATGAATGCCCAGGTTGGCCTCACAAGCCCCGGCCGCATGGGTGCCGACGTCTGCCACCTCAATCTGCACAAGACCTTTGCTATGCCTCACGGCGGTGGCGGTCCCGGCGTTGGCCCCATCTGCGTCAGCCAGAAACTGGTCGACTTCCTGCCCACCCACCCCGTCGTCGAGGTCGGAGGCAAGCAGGGCAACACCATGGCCGCAGCCCCCTATGGCAGCGCCATGCTCCTGCCCATCACCTACGGATACCTCCTTATGCTCGGTGGCGAAGGCCTCACCTCGGCCACCGTCCACGCCATTCTCAACGCCAACTACCTCCGCGCCCGTCTGCAGAAGTACTATAAGATACTCTACACCGGCAAGAACGGCATGTGTGGCCACGAGATGATCGTCGACTTCAGCGAGTTCAGCCTCAAGGTCAGCGTTGGCGACGTCGCCAAGCGCCTCATGGACTATGGCTTCCACGCTCCCACTGTGGCCTTCCCGGTGCACAACACTCTCATGGTCGAGCCTACTGAGAGCGAGCCGCTGAGCGAACTCGACCGCTTCTGCGACGCCATGATCGCCATCCGTCAGGAAATCGACGATATCATGACCGGCAAGAGCGACGAGAAGAACAACCCGATCTGCAACGCCCCGCACACTATGCAGGTGGTCTGCGCCGATGAGTGGACTCTGCCCTATAGCCGCCAGAAAGCCGCCTTCCCGCAGCCCCACTGCGAGAAGTACTGGCCCACCATCAGCAAGATAGACGACGCCTACGGCGACCGTAATCTGCAGGCCGTATGGGCCGAATAAAAGGTGAAAACTGACAATGTGGGTGTGCGTATCACCGCACCCCACGCCAGTCATCAAAGATGGACGCGGCCTCCCGCGTCCATCTTTGGAAAACTGGCTCTACCGTACTGTAAAACATCATGGCCAAGCCATTATACAAAAGGATAGCACGCTCCATAATAGGAGACCCGTTGACTGACTACATGTTGTACAGCAGATACTGCTATCGTGCCCTGCGACAATCAGGTTTTCCGACGGGTAGGGCGGAAGGCGAAGGTGAATATCACCGTCGCTGGAAGCGCCTCTTTCCGCTCGTGGACCCCTACATCTACCGCCTGTTTGTAAACTACTGTGGCCCGACTCCAGACATCATCCCCGAAGACATCCTGCACCGCATAATAGAAGAACGGCTGAACCCACGCAGATATTGGGATGTATATGAAGACAAGACCATGTTTCCTCACTTTGTCGGAACAGAGAACACACCTGTCTCCGTACTTGCTCGCATCAACGGAAGCATAGTCCTTGGATACGACTTCACGCCTGTCAAAGAACCGCAGCGAATCCTGCACGAGTGTCCCTATGACGCCCTTATCCTCAAGCCTTCTGTCGACACCTCATGCGGATACAAAGTGATGAAATTCTTCCGCAGCGGAGACCACTATCAAGCCTCGTCAGGAGTGAGACTTAGCTCGGAGTACTTGCAGCAGTACGGACGCGACTGGATATTGCAGGAAGCGGTGGAACAACATCCGTTCACGGCTCGCAACTGTAACACCGCTACCAACACCATCCGTATTGTCGTCTACCGCTCTGTGGTCGACGAAGCGCCGCATGTCACGAGCGCATACTTCCGCTTTGGAGGCAGGGACGCTGTAGTGGACAACGCTCATGCCGGTGGTCGCTATGTGGCACTCGACATCGAAAGTGGTCGGCTCGCCAAGTCTATGTTCGACGAGTATGGTAACCGTTACCCATTCCCCGATGCCGATTGCATCATGCCAAGCTGGAACCGCGCTGTCGAACTTTCGCACCACGTGGCTCGCAGTATCCCTCACCACCATCTTTTCGCCATTGATATGGCAATTGACAAAAACGGTAAACCTGTCGTTGTGGAATACAACATCGGTGGATTCAGCTCCCACGCCGGCTATCATGTCGGTCAGACGGTCTTCGGCCCGTATACCGACGAAGTAATAGATTTCTGCCTCAAGAGATAATCTCGTCCAGTTCGAGCCAACGCATCTCTTTCTCGTCGAGCAGCGCTATCAGCTCGCCGATGCGTGTCGAAGCTCTTGTAATCTCCTCTGCAGTAACATCATCCCCGCCAGATAGTTGACGCTCCAAAAGTGCACGCTCTGCGTTAAGGCTTTCTATCTCTTCGGTTAGAGCCTCATATTCTTTCTTTTCCTTGTATGTCGCACGACGTTTGACCTCGCCACTGGCAGTATTCGGTTCGCTGGCTTTTTTCTTTGCTGTCTCCTCTTTGCGTAGGTCGGCAGCGAGACGTTCAGCGCGTGTCCGTTCAAGTCGGTACTGAGTATAGTTGGAATGGTAGTCGCGTATTCGTCCGCCTCCTTCGAAGACAAAGAGGTGGTCCACGATGTGGTCCATAAACGAACGGTCATGGGACACAATCAGCAGACATCCTTTGTAGTTTTGCAGAAACTGCTCCAGTATCTGAAGCGTGTATATGTCCAAGTCGTTGGTTGGCTCGTCGAGAATCAGAAAGTTGGGGTTGGCTATGAGTACCTGCAACAGGTATAGGCGACGTCGTTCGCCACCACTGAGGTTGCCGAAGTAGTTGTACTGCGTGGTATTGTCGAAACCGAAATAGGTTAGAAACTGGTGGGCCGACATGCTCTTCCCTCTTTCTGTCTCAATCTCTTCGGCTATGTCTTTCACGAGGTCTATCACACGTCGGTCCTCGGGAGCCTTCATGCCGCCCTGGGTATAGTAGCCGAACTGTATGGTCTGACCGACCACCACATGACCGCTCGTCGGACGTAGCTGTTCAGTGACGATGTTCAGCAGCGTGCTCTTACCCACCCCATTGGGACCTACTATGCCAACCTTTTCGCCTCGTTTGAAGACGTATGAGAAGTCATTTATCAGGTTTCCATAGCTTATGTTGTACAGCTCCAGTATCTTGCCTCCTATGCGTTCCGTCTTCACCGTCAACTGAGGACGGCTGTCGTCGAAACGGGTGTGAGCCTTGGCCTCTAGTTCGTAAAAGGCGTCTATGCGAGCTTGAGCCTTCGTGCCTCGAGCTTGGGGCATTCGGCGCATCCACTCCAGCTCGGTGCGGTAGAGGCTACGAGCCTTCTCCACCTCTGCACGTTCGTTGGCTTCGCGTTCGGCCTTTTTCTCCACATAGTAGTCGTAGCGGCCTCGGTAGTGGTACATCCGCCCGTTGTCGAGCTCGTATATGTTGTCGCAGACATTGTCGAGAAAGTACCGGTCGTGGGTGACCATGAGGAGGGCAATCCGCTGGCGAGACAGAAAGTCCTCGAGCCACTCTATCATCTCTATGTCCAGATGGTTGGTCGGTTCGTCAAGTATGAGCAACTCTACGTCGTCCATCAGTAGTCGGCACAGAGCCACCCGCTTCAGCTCGCCGCCGCTGAGCGAGTCGAGTGTGCGGTCTATCAGTCTGTCGACACCCATGCGGCTCATGACCTCTTCCACGCGCTGCTCGAAGGTCCACTCGTCCTCCTCCTCAGGACGCTTAATATTGTGGACATAATCTTTTACGCTTACTATACCGGCCGTGGTATGCCACTCGCTCTGCGGCAGGTAGGCCAACCTAAGCCCCTTGCGGAATGTGATGCGCCCATCGTCCTGCAGCGTGTTGTACCCTTCAAGGCCGTAGGCCGTCATGAGTATGTTGAGCAGTGTACTCTTTCCAAACCCATTGCGGGCTATGAGGGCTGATTTCTGCCCGGCTCCGATGCCGAACGAGATGTCCTCGAAGAGTATCTTCTCTCCGAAACTCTTCGTCAAGTTCTCTACGGTGAGCAGTGCATCGGCCATAGTCAGCCTTCCACCTCCTCGGACTCCGTGTTCATGACGGCTTCCATCAACTGTCGGCTGGTCTCGCCCTTCTCTACGTCGAAGCTAATCCTATCCTCGTCGGCGGTGATGTGTATGGTGTCGCCCGGCAGGATGTCGGTCTTGATGATTTCGTCGGCCAAATCGTCCTCGACATATCTCTGTATGGCGCGTCTTAGCGGTCGTGCCCCGTACTGCTCGTCCCACCCCTTGGCCACAAGGAAGTCCTTGGCCTTCTCGTCCATAGTCACTTCAAAGCCCATCTTCCGGATGCGCTCGAAGAGGCCACGCAACTCGATGTCGATAATCTTGTGAATATCCTCTCGGTGTAGGCTGTTGAAATATATGATGTCGTCAATGCGGTTTATGAACTCCGGAGCAAAGCTCTTCTTCAGGCTCTTCTCTATGACGTCGCGCTCCATGGCAGCCCGTTCGGCAACGCGCGCAGCGGTGTTGAATCCCACCCCCACGCCGAAGTCCTTCAGCTGTCGGCTGCCAATGTTTGACGTCATTATGATGATTGTGTTTTTGAAGTCCACTTTGCGTCCTATGCCATCGGTCAGCACCCCGTCGTCGAGAACCTGCAGCAGCACGTTGAAGACATCAGGGTGTGCCTTCTCTATTTCGTCGAGCAACACTATCGAGTATGGCTTGCGTCTCACTCGCTCCGTTAGCTGACCTCCCTCCTCGTAGCCCACATATCCTGGAGGGGCTCCTATCAGGCGGCTCACGGCGAACTTCTCCATGTATTCACTCATGTCTATTCGAATCATCGCCGCCTCACTGTCGAAGAGGTACTTGGCGAGGACCTTCGTGAGATATGTCTTTCCTACACCCGTGGGACCGAGGAAGAGGAACGATCCTATGGGGCGGTTGGGGTCTTTCAGTCCCGCTCGGTTACGGCGTATGGCTTTGGCTATCTGCCCGATGGCCTCGTCCTGACCCACCACCGAACCTTTCAGCTCGCTCTCCATGTTTAGTAGGCGCCCTTGCTCGCTCTCAGCTATGCGCTCCACCGGCACGCCGGTCATCATGGCCACCACCGCTGCAACGTCGGCTTGGTGCACCACGACGCGCTTCTCGCGCTCCTCGTTCTCCCACTGGCGTTTCATGTCCGTGAGTTTGGCGTTGAGGTCGCGTTCCGCATCGCGCAACTCCGCGGCCTCGCTATAGCGTTTGCCGGCAAGCACCTCCTTCTTCTGTTCGGCCACGTGGGCCACCTCGGCCTCGAGGCGCAGTATCTCTTCCGGCACATGGACGCTGGCTATACGCACTCGCGCTCCGGCTTCGTCCATGGCGTCTATGGCCTTGTCTGGCTGCAGCCGGTCCGAGACATAGCGCTCCGTAAGGTCCACACAGGCCTGCAGAGCCTCGTCGCTGTATCTTACCAGGTGGTGGTCCTCATATTTGTCCTTGATGTTCTGCAGTATCTCCATCGTCTCCTCCGCCGTGGCGGGTTCCACGAGGACCTTCTGGAAGCGGCGTTCCAGAGCTGTGTCTTTTTCTATATATTGACGGTACTCGTCAAGGGTCGTGGTACCCACACATTGTATGGCTCCACGCGAGAGGGCCGGCTTGAACATGTTGCTCGCGTCCAGACTCCCGCTGGCCGAGCCGGCTCCCACTATGGTGTGTATCTCGTCTATGAAGATGATAATCTCGGGGTGCGCCTCGAGCTCCGTGATGATGGCCTTCATGCGCTCCTCAAACTGGCCACGGTATTTTGTGCCGGCCACGAGGCTCGCGAGGTCCAGGCTCACAAGGCGTTTCCCATAAAGCGTCCGCGGCACGTCGCCCGACGCAATGCGGATGGCCAGCCCTTCCGCTATGGCGCTTTTGCCCACTCCGCTCTCGCCGATGAGGATGGGGTTGTTCTTCTTCCGCCGCGACAAAATCTGTGCTATGCGGTCCATCTCCTTCTTGCGGCCCACTATGGGGTCCAACTTCTGCTGCTCGGCCAGCTTGGTCAGGTCTCGTCCGAAACTCTCCAGTGCCGGCGTCCCGCTCTTCTTGCGGCTCTCCGTCTTGGCGGCCGTGCGCTCCAGGTCGGGGTCGGCGAAGGGGTCGTCGTTGTCGTCCTCGCTGGTCTGCGACGCAAAGTCGGGTAGGGTAGGGGCTTCGTCGTCCCCCTGCGTAAGGCCACGCACAGCCTTGGCCATGCGGTCATAGTCCACCCCCGCCTTCTGCAGCAGGTTGCTCACCAGGTTGTCGCCCTCCTGAAGGATGGCCAGCACCAGGTGGTATGTGTGTATTTCCTTGGCCTTCATCTTGATGCTCTCGAGGTAGCTCAGCCTCAGCACCTTCTCGGTCTGCCGAAGCATGGGTATCTCGCTGTCCGAGGCATAGCGTATGTCCGCACTGGCGGCGCTCACCTGGTGCTCTATACGGTCCCGCAGCTGGTTGCAGTCCACTCCCATCCCGGTCAGCATGCCTATGGCGCTCGCCTCCGGAACGCGCATCAGTCCGAGGAAGAGGTGCTCCACACCTATTCCCCCGTTCTTTAGACGCATAGCCTCGTCGCGGCTGAAGTTCGTAGCCTTGCGGGTGTTCTCTGTGACGTTGGTATTCATACAGGTCGCTTTCTTTGCTTTTTTCAAAATGCAAAATTACTACTTTTCCACCTCGTGCAAATAACGTGCCAACACTTATTATCAACACCCTCATGTGAATACGCACCGTCCCGCCGCCTTCCTGCCCGCGCCCCCCCCCCCCCCCCCCCCCCCCCCCCCCCCCCCTCCCCCCCCCCCCCCCCC
>CAMVAA010000001.1 GCA_947165345.1 uncultured Bacteroidales bacterium | reverse complement strand
AGAGGACCCAGAGAGGACCCAGAGAGGGGGTAGAGAGGGGGTAGAGAGGGTGGGGGGAGAGATAAAGTTTTTGTGCGGGTACAATAAATGGGGGGTTACGGTGTTATGTATAGAGTCCCGACGGCGGTGCGAGTGCGCGGCGTCGGGGTGCGAACCAAGACAGAGAGGAGACCTATGAGATACAGACATATAGTGATATGCGTGGCTTTGGCGGCCGTGGTGTGCGGCTGCGGGAGCCGTAGGGCGTCGGTGCCGGTGGTGCCGAGCCGCTACGAGCGGCCGGCGCTGCGCGAGGTGAGCCAGGAGCAGCTGGACGAGGACAGCGAGCTGATCGGGGCGGTGTCGCTCCAGGAGAGCGGGCATGTGGAGGAGGCGCTTGCGGCCTACAGCCGGTTGGCGGAGCGTCGGCCGGAGTGCGCGGCGGCGTGGTACGGCATGGGCCGGATACTGCTGCAGCGCGGGTGGGCGGACAGCGCGATGGCTTGTGTGAGCAGGGCCACGGCTTTGTCGCCTACGAACCGGTGGTACCTGATGCTGCAGGGTGAGGTGTGCGGCTTCCGCGGCGACGCGCGAGGACGCATCGACGCCTGGGAGCGGATAGTGGTGGCGGACCCGTCGAGGCTGGAGAACTACTACGAGCTTTCCAATGCTTACGTCATGGCAGGTGATGTGGACAGGGCTGTGGAGGTGCTGGACCGCGTGGAGAAGCGGGTCGGCATCAGCGAGCCGGTGTCGCTGCAGAAGCAGCGGCTGTGGGTGGCAGCAGGGAAGCAGGACAAGGCGGAGCGGGAGCTGGAGCGGCTTGCGGGTGCCATGCCGTCGGAGAAGCGCTACCAGGCCATGATGGCGGAGATGAACATGAACCGCGGACGTTATGCCAAGGCCAAGCAGTACTACGACAGGGTGCTGGCGGCGGACCCGGACGACGAGTACATACACATACAGCTGGCGGAGTACTACAAGCGGATAGGGCAGCCGGAGGCGGCGGACCGTGAGATGGGGCTGGCCTTCGAGAACCGTCGGCTGGACTGCAAGACCAAGGTGCAGCTGCTGGCGCAGTTCTACACCAACGAGGAGTTCTACGGCAGCCGCAGCGCTACGACCTTCGCGCTGTTGGAGCGGGCGATGCAGGACTGTGCCGACTCGGCGCAGTTCGCGCTGGTCTACGGCGACGTGCTGATGAGGCAGCGGAAGTACGCGGAGGCGGCGCGGTGGCTCGAGCTGAGCCTCGGCAACGACTCGAGCCGCTACGAGGTGTGGGAGGCGCTGCTGATTTGCCTGAGCGAGGTGCCTGAGAGGGAGGGCGAGATGCTGAAGGTGGCCGCAAGGGCCGAGATGCTTTTCCCGATGAAGACGCTGCCGCTGTACATGCAAGCCATTGACGCCATAGGGCGCAAGAAATACGACGAGGGGCTGGAGAAGCTGGAGAAGGCCGCCAAGTGGGGCTTCCTGAACGGATACCTGGAGGCGGAGAGCTATGCCGCCATGGCGGAGTGCCACTACCGTCTGGGGCACTACGAGCAGGCGTGGCGCGCCTTCGACCGCAGTGTGGCCCTTCAGCCGGACAATATGGGGGTGCTGAACAACTACGCCTACTACCTCTCGGAGCAGAACCTGGAGCTGGAGAAGGCGGAGGCGATGAGCCGCCGGACCATAGAGGCGGAGCCGGACAACGCCAACAGCCTTGACACCTACGGGTGGATACTTCACCTGATGGGGCGTGACGGCGAGGCGCGCCGGTACCTCGAGAAGGCCGTCCGGCTCGACCCCAAGAGCGACACATTGCGCCGCCACCTCGAAGCCGTGGGCGGCGGGACAGAAACAAAGAGGAAACCATGACGACGAAGAGACAGACAGCGGTATGGGCATGTGTGCTGACGCTGGCGGCGCTTACGCTGGGCGGCTGCCGCAGCACCCGCGAGACGGTCGCGCCCGCGGGACCGACGACGGACACGGTGACGCCGGTGCGGATGCCGCAGCGCGAGTATACGGTGGCCAACTTCACGGCCAGCGTGGCAGGCATCACGGCGTCGGGGCAGATGCGCATAGCGCAGGACAGCGCCCTGTGGGTCTCGGTGAGCAAGCTGATGGAGATAGGGCGAGCCATGGCCACGGTGGACTCGGTGTGGGTCACGGCGCCGATGGCGGGCATACGCTTTGCCGGCACCTATGCCGAGCTGAGCAAGCGCATAGGGCGCACGGTGAGTTACGACGAGCTGCAGACCATAGCCACGTCCGACGACGCGGCGGAGCGCATGGTGCGCCTGGCCCGCGAGCTGGGCTTCGACGCTTCGGTGTCGTTCAAGCGGCGCCAGCAGGTGGAGCACCTCACCTTCCCGTACAAGAAACCATAAGACCAGAAGAACGATGATAAAGAAGACCATAATAGCGCTGCTCGTGGTGCTGCCGATGGCGGCCGCGGGGCAGGGTGTGGAGACCAACGCCGACACGGCGGCCCGCATCGTGGACCGGTACATAGGCATGCTCAATTACGGGGCTTTGCCGTCGGACAGCGTCCTCACCATGCGCACGGTGGTGACGGTCGGCGACCAGGGCGACACCTTCGTCATGCTGAGGTGGTTCGTGCCGCCGCAGATGATGCGCCTCGAGGTGTGGAAAGGGAAGCGGCTGCACGCGGCACTCTGCACCAACGGCAAGGACCGCTACCGGCAGTACAAACCCGACCTCGGCTACTGGGTGACAGTGGAGAAGGTGGGCTTCTACGAGCGCCTTGTGGGTTACGACTTCCGTGGGCCGCTCTACAACTGGCGCGCCCACGGTGCCACGCTCAAATACAAGGGGCTCACCACGGCCATGGGCGGACACCGCCTGGAGACTGTCGAGGTGGAGGCCCCGGGCCAGTACAAGCGCTACTACTTCTTCGAGCCCACGGGGCTGCTGTCCGTCATCGTGGAGACCGACGAGATAGACGTCGACGAGTACAAGAAGAGCGACCTGACCCGCATAGAGTGGAAGTGCTTCCACGAATACCTGCAGATAGGGGAGAGCCTCTTGCCGAAGCAGGAGAGTTTCCTGCGCCAAGGCATGCTGACCGTAGAGGAGACGGAGGCTCACTTCGAACCCTTTGACGCACTGCTTTTCAATATCGACCGGCGATGAGTATTTTCGACAACGAGGACGAATACTATATGCGCGAGGCGCTGCGCGAGGCACGTGCCGCGGCTTCGGAGGACGAGGTGCCGATAGGCGCCGTCATCGTCTGCGCGGGGCGCGTCATAGCCAGGGCCCACAACCAGACCGAGCTGCTGCACGACGTGACGGCTCACGCCGAGATGCTGGCCTATACCGCCGCCAGCGAAGCCCTCGGGGCCAAATACCTGCAGGACTGCACGCTCTACGTCACCGTGGAGCCGTGTCCGATGTGTGCCGGGGCGGCGGGTTGGACGCAGGTGGGCCGCATAGTATACGGCGCTCCGGACCCCAAGCGCGGATACACGCTCCTCACGGGGCCCCTGCTGCACCCCAAGACCGAGGTGACGGCCGGCGTGTTGCGCGACGAGTGCGAGGCCCTGATGAAAGACTTCTTCAAGAAGAAACGCTGACAATAAACACACAACACAATAGCATAAAGATTATGAAACCAACATTACTTGTTCTGGCTGCCGGCATGGGTAGCCGCTATGGCGGATTGAAGCAGATGGACGGCGTAGGCCCCCACGGCGAGATTATCATGGACTACAGCGTCGAGGACGCCATACGCGCTGGTTTCGGCAAGGTGGTCTTCGTTATACGCCACTCGTTTGCCGAGGAGTTCAAGCGCCACATCAATGCCGACCACTTCGGCGGCCGCATAGCGGTGGAGTATGTCTACCAGGAGCTCGACAAGCTGCCCGCAGGCTTCAGTGTTCCGGAAGGACGCGAGAAACCGTGGGGCACGAACCACGCCATCCTCATGGCCAAGGATGTCATCCACGAGCCCTTCGCCATCATCAACGCCGACGATTTCTACGGTCGCGACGCTTTCATGGTCATGGCGCGCCATCTGGAGACCCTCGCGGGCACGGAGGGACGCTACTGCATGGTGGGCTACCGCCTGGAGAACACGTTGAGCGAGAACGGCACGGTGAGCCGCGGGGTCTGCGAGATAGACGCCCAGGGGCATCTGGCCGGCATGACCGAGCGCACCTCGATAGGACGCACGGCGAACGGCATCGAATACAAGGACGTCGACGGTACGATGCACCCGCTCAGCGCTGACGCCACGGTGAGTATGAACCTCTTCGGCTTCACGCCGGACTATTTCGGCAAGAGCGAGAAGCTCTTCGTGGACTTCCTGCGCGAGCACGGTCAGGAGATGAAGAGCGAGTACTACATACCCTTCGCGGTGAACACTTTCATAGCCGACGGGAGCGCCACGATGACGGTGCTGAAGACTACGGCACAGTGGTTCGGTGTCACCTACAAGGAGGACCGTCCGATGGTGGTGGAGAGACTGGCGCGCCTGCATGGTGAGGGGGTGTATTGATTAAGATATCTCCCGCTTGCGGTTTGAGCTCCCGCCTTCGGCGGAAATCTATAAATCTGTTATAAGATCTGTTATGAGTCCCTGTGGTTTGAACTCCCACCTTCGGCGGAAATCTATAAATCTGTTATAAGATCTGTTATGAGTCCCTGTGGTTTGAACTCCCGCCTTTGGCGGAAATCTATAAATCTGTTTTAGAATATGATGCATTTGGATTACCTGAAGGAGCTTTCGTATGAGATACGGGGGGCAGCAATGGATGTATACAACGAATTAGGCCCTGGCCTACTGGAGTCGGTATATGAGAAGGCGTTAATTCATGAGTTCAAACTCCGTGATATCGACGTGGTTTCCCAGGTTCCTGTCAATATAGTATACAAGGGCGAGTTGGTGGGGAATGACTTGCGGATTGACCTGCTTGTGGACGATACTGTTGTCATAGAGCTAAAATCCGTTGAGGAACTAAAGAGAGTACATTTCAAGCAGCTTCGGACATATCTGAAACTGCTGAACAAACCCGAAGGTTGGCTAATGAATTTTGGAACAGAAGACTTCGTCCAGGGAATGGTAAAGATTACAAACCACGAATTTCGTCAATAGAAAACATTTATAGATTTATGGATTGCGCCGAAGGCGGGAAATATGACCTCGCGAAGAGGGAGGTTGTTGAGTTTGTGAGGGGGCATGAGGGGGAGGATACTGCGCGGCTGCTGTTGAGTGGGGCGCGGTATCCGGGTGTCGACATGGGGGCGGTGGTGCAGCAGATCGAGGGGCGGCGGACGGCACGGGAGAAGTGGCCGGGGCTGCTGGAGTGCGAGGATTTCCTCTACCCTCCACGCCTCAACCGCGAGCAAGCCTCGTCGGACGAGACGGCGTTGTACAAGGTATGCGTGGCCGATGAACTCTGCGGCGAAGAGGCGACAATCACCGTGGCCGACCTCACAGGGGGCATGGGTGTAGACAGCATCGCCTTCGCGCGTCGCTCACATCCCATCAAGGTGGACTATGTGGAGCGCAACGAGCAGCTCTGCACCTTGATGGAGCAAAACAGCAGGGCCCTCGGATTGGAGAATATCAGCGTGCATTGCGGCGACAGCATGGAATGGCTTGCCAACGAAGACCGCCGCTTCGACATCCTCTTCATCGACCCCGCCCGCCGTTCGGCCACAGGCCGCAAGGTGGCCGCTTTCGAGGACTGCGAGCCCGACATACTTCAACACATGGAGCTGCTGCGCTCAAGGTGCCGATGGCTGATGGTGAAGGCGTCGCCCATGATAGACATAGACCTTGCCTGCCGCCAGCTGGGCGACGTAGCCGAGGTGCACGTTGTCTCCGTCAAAGGCGAGTGCAAAGAGGTGCTCTTCGTCTGTGGCGACCACGACGGCGAAACCAGAATACATTGCATCGTCAGAGGCGGAAAAGAGGAGGGGGTCCGCGGCTGCGACTTCACACGCAGCGAGGAGGCCGCCGCCAAGCCGCGCTTCTGCACTGCCGTTGGACAATACCTCTACGAGCCCGACGCCGCCTTGATGAAAGGGGGACCATTCAACCTCATCTGCCAGTGGAAGAACCTGGAGAAACTGGCGCCCAACACGCACCTCTACACCTCAGAGAGACTGGAAAGCGACTTCTACGGCCGCACCTTCCGTGTGCTGCAGGAGGTGAAGCCCAGCCGCAAAGCCGTGGCGGCGGTCATTCCCGACGGCAAAGCCCATGTGGTTACGCGCAACTACCCCGTGGCGGCGGCCGAGCTGCAGAGGCAGTTGGGGCTGAAGGAGGGCGGCGACCTCTTCGTGGTGGCCACCACCGTGGGCCAGCGCAGGGTGGTGCTGCTATGCAAAAAAAAGACGCACCCCGGAGCGGAGTGCGTCTTTGTGTAGTAAACCTCGCTTATTTTTTCTTCTTCGCAGCCTTCTTGGCGACGATGAGGTTGCTGCCGGCTTTGAATTTGGCAACTTTCTTGGCGGGGACTTTCACCGCGGCACCCGTCTGGGGGTTCTTGGCGGTGCGGGCCTTACGCTCGGCGACGCTGAAGGTACCAAAGCCGATGAGGCTGACCTTCTGGCCTTTGTTCAGCTGCTCGGCGATGGTGGCGAAGCAGGCGTTCATGGCGGCCTTGGCGGCGACTTTCGTCATGCCGGTCTTTTCGGCCATTGCGTTAACAAGTTCGGTTTTGTTCATGATGTAATGTGTTAAAATGTTAATAATGATGGTCTTCGTTTTTCTGCTGCAAATGTAAGACTTTTTTTCAATATGCACCAAATTTTTTTTGCGCTTTTTTGGAATTTTTTTAGCGGGTGAATGCTATAACCTTAGTTTCCAGTCGGTTAGCTGATTTCCGCGGAGGAAATTTTCTACGCTATTCCTGTTCTTACCAGCCATTTGCAGTTCCAAAATGTTTACAAAACCGTCTGTCGTTGCGATTTTTAGGACCCTTTTTCCGTCGCAAACCAGTGTGCCGCAGGGTAGATTGTGGGTTGCGGACTCGGGCCGGGTGTCGAATATTTTGAACTGTACAGACTCGCCTTTGGGGTTGACGAGGGAGAGGAAGGCGGCGGGGTAGGGAGCGAGGCCTCGCACGAGGCGGTCCACCTCGACGGCGGAGCGTTGGAAGTCGATGCGGCAGTCGTCCTTGAATATCTTTGGTGCGGGGCATGGGGTGCCCTGCTGCGGTTGTGGCGTGATGGAGCCGTCGGCCAGTCCGTCGAGGGTGCGGACGACCAGAGAGCGGCCCATTTCGGCCAGGCGGTCGTGGAGTGTCTCGGCGGTTTCGCGAGGAGCCATGGGGGTAGACTCCTGGAGGAGGATGTTGCCCTCGTCGATGCGGTGGTTGAGGAGGAAGGTGGTGACGCCAGTGCGGGGCTCGCCCTGGATGATGGACCAGTTGATGGGTGCGGCGCCGCGGAAGCGAGGCAGGAGGGAGGCGTGGAGGTTGAAGGTGCCGCGAGGAGGCATGGCCCATACCGCCTCGGGGAGCATGCGGAAAGCCACCACGACGAAGCAGTCGGCCTCGACGGCGCGCAGAGCGTCGATGAAGGCGGGGTCGCGCAGTTTTTCGGGTTGTAGCAGGGGGATGTGGTGTTCGATGGCGTACTGCTTCACGGGGCTGTAGACCACCTTCTGTCCGCGGCCTGCCTGCCGGTCGGGGACGGTTACGACGGCAGCCACCTCGTGGCGGCCGCACTGGACAATGGCGTCGAGGTTGGCGACGGCAAAGTCGGGAGTTCCGAAGAATACTGTTTTCATCAGAAGGGGATCTCTTTAGACAGCGATTTGCGGTAGTCCACCATCTTGAGTGCGGTGACGGCGCCTTCGACGCCCTTGTTGCCGTGGCGGCCGCCGGCGCGGTCGAGGGCTTGCTGCATGGTGTCGCAGGTGAGGACGCTGAAGATGACGGGGCGTCGTTCTTTCAGAGCGACGTTGGTGATGCCTTGCGAGACGGCCTGGCAGATGAACTCGAAGTGGCGGGTGTCGCCCTGGATGACGCAGCCGATGCAGATGACGGCGTCGGGGTTGCAGAGTTGAAACATGGTGTCGGCGGCGGAGGGGAGTTCGAAGGTGCCGGGCACGCGGCGTACGATGAGGTTCTGCTCCTTGACGCCGTACTGGCGCAGGGTGTCAACAGCCCCCTGCAGGAGAGCGTCGGTCACGTTGGAGTTCCATTCGGCGGCGATGACGCCTATCTTGTACTGGCTTCCGTCGGGTACGGCGGAGGGGTCGTAGTCGGAGAGGTTGGTTTTCTTTTCGGTCATGTTCGTTGCTATTGATGTGAAACCCCTGCGGGGTTTTCTATATAATATATATGAAGGGATTGTTCAGGGCGGGGGCGGCGACGGCGGGCGGTCAGAAGTCTTTCGTGGTGTATTCGCGGGGTTGGGTTTTGCGTTTTTTCTTCGGTTCGGCGATGCTGCTGTCATCGGCTTTGTATTCGAGGGTTTTGCCTTTCTGAGGCTGGTGGATGCCGAAGTAGCTCTTGTCGAGGTGGAGCCGTCGGGTGCGGAGGGAGTAGTTCTCGAAGTCGAGGATCCATTCGGGGTCGAAGGTCTGGTACATGAAGCGGCATTCGAAGTGGAGGTGAGGGCCGGTGGAGTTGCCGGTGCTGCCGCCGAGGCCGACTATCTCGCCGGCTTCGACGTGCTGTCCGAATTTGACGTGTATCTTGGAGAGGTGTCCGTAGAGTGTTTCGAGGCCGTTGGGATGGCGGACGACGACGCAGTTGCCGTAGCCGCCCATGCGGGAGGCGACGCGGACGGTGCCGGCGAAGGCGGCGCGGACGGGGTCGCCGGTGTTGAGTCGGATGTCGACGCCGTGGTGACCGCGGCGCCAGCGCCAGCCGTAGGGGCTGGTCTTGCTGTTGCGGACTGGGAAGCAGAAGTCGGATGAGTCCTTGGCCAGTCGCAGGTTGATTTCGTCGGGCATCTGGTCGACGCGGGTGCGACCCAGCGGGTTGACCCGATGCTGGGGGAAGGCGTCGTACCACATGGGCACGATGGCAGGGTCGACGGAGGCGGAGGGGGCGGGGTTGGCCGGGGCTTCCGCCGCGGGCTCGGGGGCTTTGGCGGCGGGCTTGTCCGCCTTGGTGGGCTTGGGAGCGGCGACGGGCTTGGCGGTGGCTTCGATGCGTTTCTGGCGGCGTGCGCCGGCCTCGATGCGGGCGGCCATGATGCTGTCGTAGTAGGACATCTGGGCTTCGGCGCCGGCGGCGCCGAGGAGCATGAGGACCAGGACCACCAGGCGTCGCAGACGCGCCACGGGGATGCCCAGCTGCTCGCGGTATTTGGCCACGGTGCGGCGCGCGAGCGGCATGCCCTGCTCCTTCAGGGCCTGGGCGAGTGCGTCGTCGGAGAGGGGGGCGGACTTGTCCTCGGCGGCGATGGCTTCGGCGAGGCGCTGCTTGATGGTCTCGACGGCCACCTCTTCGCCGCTTTCGGTCTGGAGGCCTTTGGAGAAGCAGTTCTTGAGCGGGATGGTGCCGAAGTCGGTTTGGAGGTATTTGCTGTTGGCCATGCGGGACACGGTGCTGATGTCGAGGCCGGTGGCTTCGGCCACTTCGCGCTGTCGCATGGGGACCAGGAGGTCGGGGTTGCCGGAGAGCAGGTAGCGCCCCTGGTGGCGGACGATGTAGCGCATGACGCGCACGATGGTGTCGTGGCGCTGTGAGAGCAGGTCGATGAAGCCCTGTGCGTCGGCCTGTTTGGAGCGCAGGAACTGGATGGTGGCCTTGTCGCCGTGCTGCTGCTCGAGGCTGTGGAGCATGTCGGTGTAGTAGCTGTTGAGGCTGAGGCGAGGGAGGCCGGTGTCGTTGATGTAGAACTGCAGTTGTCCGTCGTGCTGTGTGAGGATGATGTCGGGAGTGACGAATGCCGAGGTGTCGGTGTCTTCGCCCGCTGAGCCGGCGGGTTTGGGGTTGAGGCGCCGGATTACGTCGGCGGCGTTGTCCAGCTCTTGCTGCGAGATGCCCATATCGACGCAGATGCGCTCGTAGCGGTGGTTGGCGAAGTCGTCGAAGTGGTGCTGCACGATGGCGAGCGCTGTGGGCTGAGCGGCGGTGCGCTGGAGCTGGAGGGCGAGGCACTCCTGGAGGGAGCGTGCGCCGATGCCTGGCGGGTCGAGGCTCTGGACGATGCGGAGGGCCTCTTCGGCCTCGTGGAGGTCGATGTCGAGGCCGCGGCGGAAGGCCATGTCGTTGGCGACGAGGGCGAGGTCGCGGCTGAGGTAGCCGGCGTCGTCGAGTGTGCCCACGATTTCGGCGGCGATGGTGCGCTGTCGGTCGTCGATGGGCAGCATGGAGAGCTGGAGGAGGAGCCGGTCGGTGAAGGAGGCGTTGTCGGAGACGGTGAACTCGCGCCGGGAGGCGTTGGGGTCGGAGGGGAGATGCTCGCGGTAGTCGTAGTCGAAGTCGTCGCCGTCGTCGTCGTCTGGGTCCCAGTCGGAGGTGTTGTCGACCGAGGGTAGAGGTTCTTCGTCGGGCGGTTCGGCGTCGAGGAGCGGGTTTTTCTCCACTTCCTCCTTGATGGCTTGCTCCAAGTCGGTGACAGGCAACTGCAGCAGCTTCATCAGCTGTATTTGCTGAGGAGAGAATTTCTGCTGCAGTTGCTGTCGCTGGACTTGTTGCATGAAATCAGGATATGAGTTGGTGTGAGTTTATCTCACGATGTCCATCTCGGCGATGAGGTTTTTGGCGCCGGCGTAGACGTCGATGACCCAGAGCATGTAGCGGCTGTCGAGGCAGATGCAGCGCTGGAGGTTCTCTTCGAAGTCGATGTCGCCGCTCATGGCTTCGCTGTTGCCGTCGAAGGCGAGGCCGATGAGCTGGCCGCGTGCGTTGATGACGGGGGAGCCGGAGTTGCCGCCGGTGATGTCGTTGTTGGTGATGAAGCAGGTGGGCATTTCGCCTTTGCGGTTGGCGTAGGGGCCGAACTGCTTCTTCGCGTAGAGTTCTTTAAGACGTTTGGGGACGTTGAACTCGGCGTTGTCTGGGTCTTCCTTCTGGATGACGCCGGCCATGGTGGTGTAGTAGTGGTAGGAGACGCCGTCGCGGGGTTCGTAGCTCATGACGTTGCCGTAGGTGAGGCGGATGGTGGAGTTGGCGTCGGGGGACATGAGTTTGCCTTTCTTGTCGTTGATTTGGAGGATGCCGTCGGTGAAGTCGCGGATGCCGCGCTGGAGGTTCTCCTGAGAGGCCTGGGGGAGGGACTGGTTGAGGGTGATGTAGGCTTTGAGGGCTTCGTTGCCGGCGGCGGCGAGGCCGTCTTTAGCGACCTTCTTGGCGTCGGGTTTCTGCATGAACTTGGCGAGGGCCTCGGGGTTGGCGAAGATGCTCTTTTCGTAGAGGTTGGCGGCGTATTTCTCCCAGTTGCCTTTGTACTTCTTGTTGGCGTCGATGAGGAACTGTGGGCACTGCTCGGGGTTCATGTGGCTGTAGACGTAGCCGAAGAGGGCGGCGGTGAGGCGCTGGTCGACGGCCTGGTCGTAGTCTTTGAAGAAGTTGTCGATGTAGCCTTCGAAGCGGCTGAGGTCGGCTTTCTTGTCTTTCTCGAGTTCGGAGGTGAAGGTGTTGGCCAGGCGAGCGGCGAAGAGGGGGGCTTCGGAGCCGGTGAGGAGGCCTTCGAGGATGTACTGGTTGGCCTCTTCGACGTTGCGGCGGTCGGCATAGCCTTCGCGGATGAGGTCGAGTGCGCGGCCGTACTTGGGAGCCTGGAAGCGAGCCCACTCGCTGTATTCCTCTTCGACCTGCTTCTTGACACCCATGGTGTTGAGGGCTTTGAGGGCTTTGTTCTGCTCGTTGCTGTATTTCCAGTAGTTGGAGCAGGAGGCGTACTTGGAGGCGTATTTGATGCGAGTGGCCTGGCTGGCTGCCATTTCCTCGCGGAGGATGTTGATTTTCACGGTGCGGATTTCGTAGCGGAGCTTGTTGGTGATGTCCATGGTCTCGTCGAGGCCGTAGGAGGTGAGGAAGTGGTCGGTGGTGCCGGGGAAGCCCATGACCATGGCGAACTCGCCGTCGTTGATTTCACCGGCGTTGACGGGGAGATGGTGTTTGGGGCTGAGGGGGATGTTGTCCTTGCTGTAGTCGGCGGGGCTACCGTCGGGGGCGGTGTAGATGCGGAAGAGAGAGAAGTCGCAGGTGTGACGAGGCCAGGACCAGTTGTCGGTGTCGCCGCCGAATTTGCCCATGGACGAAGGGGGAGCGCCGACGAGGCGTACGTCGCGGTAGATGATGTGGACGAAGAGGAAGAACTGGTTGCCGTTGAACATGGGGCGGACCTTGGCGCTGTAGGGAGTGCCTTCGACGGCCTCTTTTTCAATTTCTTCGCTGACTTTCTTGATGGCGGCGGCGCGGTCGCTCTCGCTCATGTCGTCGCTGAGGGTTTCCTTGACGCGCTTGGTGACGTCTTCCATGCGGACGAGGATGGAGGCGGTGAGGCCGGGGTTGGGGAGTTCCTGGTCGAGAGTGTAGGCCCAGAAGCCGTCGCGGAGGTAGTCGTGCTCGACGGTGGAGTGCTCCTGGAGCTTACCGTAGCCGCAGTGGTGGTTGGTGGACATAAGACCCTGGCTGGAGATGATTTCGCCGGTGCAGAAGTGCCAGAAAGGCTGGCCGGCGTTGCCGAGACCCACGATGGCGTCTTTGAGGCAGGACTTGTTGACGCTGTAGATGTCTTCAGGAGTGAGTTTGAAACCGGCGCGCTGCATGTCGCTGTAATTCTTCCCGATTAGTGACAGAAGCCACATTCCTTCGTCGGCTTTGGCCGTGGCGGGCAGGAGTGCCAGCATGGCGATGGCCAATACTAATGTACGAACTTTCATTGTTTTACTTTGTTTTGTTGATGTTAAATGACTAATGTATCAAAGTTGCAAATTTACGAAAAAAATCCCATACGGCAAAGAGAAATTGAAAAATGGAGGGTAAAAAGTGGGAAGGGGTTAGTAGACAGGAGGCGGTAGTCATGTAGTTAAGCCGAATGTACAGGAGGGGAGGGGGGAGGTGGAAGTTGAGAGTTATGAGTTTGGGTAGACGGGAGGCAGTAGTCAAGTAGTTAAGCCGAATGTAGAGGAGATTGGGGAGTTGAGAGTTATGAGTTTGGGTAGACAGGAGGCAGTAGTTAAGTAGTTAAGCCGAATGAACAGGAGAGGAGGGGGTGGGGTAGTGAGGAGTTCGGGTGGGGTAGAGAGGGGGTAGAGTAGGGGTAGAGAGGGGGTAGAGAGGGGGTAGAGAGGGTTGGGGGAAGATGGAGGGCTGGAGGGGGGTGGAAATGGGGGTGGGGGCATGGGGGTGAGGGGGACGGGTGAGGAGGGGTGGGAGGGAGGGTGGCGGAAAAACTTTTCAACACCTTTTCGGGGGTGCCGACGGGCTGCGGAGACGGCGCCGGGAAGCGGGATGAAAATGCCCGTAACGGCCATGGAACCAGCGATGCGGGGAAAAAATAATGGCGACAGTGAAACTTTTTCAGGGAAGCTGCGTTATAGGTTATGAACAACAAAAATAGGTTAAAATAAACAAAAAAAGGTAATTTTTGGCAGTATTTGGGTTTTTCTTCGTAATTTTACAACCTGAAAAATAGTAGGCAAAAATGGCTTTAATACTTGGAAAAGAGTACTGTAAGGTGGATACGAACGGCCGCTTCAAGTTCCCGATTGCCCTCAAGAGGCAGTTGGAGACGGAGGACGGACGCTTTGTGATACGCCAGAGTATCTATGCCGAGTGTTTGGAGCTGTGGACTTACGCCAGTTTCAGGGACGAAGTGGAGCACCTGCAGAAGATGCTCAACCCTTACCGCCGCGAGGACCGCGAGCTGCTGCGCAAGCTGACGGACGGCAATGTCATCGAGCTTGACTCGAACGACCGTTTGCTGATACCGCCCGAGCAGAAGGGAGCAGTGACCGGGGCCAAGGAAGTTGTGCTGCAGTCGACTGGCAAGTTCATCGAGCTCTGGGACCGTAAGGCCTACGACAGGATGAACAGCACCACCGGCGACTTTGCCCAGAGGGCAGAGGCGCTGCTGGGCCAGACGACCGTGGAACAATGAGCGAGCAGTACCACATACCCGTCATGTTGTCGGAGGCCGTAGAGGGACTTGCCCTGCGGCCCGACGGTACATACGTGGACGCCACCTTCGGAGGCGGCGGCCATTCGCGTGCCATACTGGAGCGCCTCGGAGAGGGCGGGCTGCTGGTCGGCTTCGACCAGGACGAGGATGCGGCGAAGAGAGTGGAGAACGGAGAGTGGAAGGCGGGGAGCGAAGAGAACGGCGGTGCGCGGTTTGTCTTCATCAACGAGAATTTCAGGGATTTACGTTCGTTTTTGAGGCTGCACGGAGTGCGGCAGGTGGACGGAGTGTTGGCCGACCTCGGAGTGAGCAGCCATCAGTTCGACACCGCCGAGAGAGGCTTCTCGACGCGCTTCGACGGCGAGCTGGACCTCCGGATGGACCGTCGCCAGGCGCTGTCGGCCCGAGATCTGGTGGCCCAGGCCGACGAGGAGGAGCTGGCGCGCATACTGCGCCTCTACGGCGAGCTGCCCAACGCCCGCCAGATGGCGCGGGCCATAGTGAAAGCCCGTGGCGAGAAGGACATTGCGACCACCGGCGACCTGAGGGAGGCCGTGAGCCGCCATCTGCCGCGCGGTATGGAGAACAGGTACCTGGCCATGCTTTTCCAGGCGTTGCGAATAGAGGTGAACGGAGAGCTTGACGCCCTGCGCAGCCTGCTGCAGCAGGCCACCGCGCTGCTGCCCACGGGCGGACGGCTGGTGGTCATCACCTACCACTCGCTGGAGGACCGGCTGGTGAAGAACTACATGAGGGCCGGCAACTTCGAGGGCGAGGTGGAGAAAGACTTCTACGGCAATCCCATAGTGCCGCTGCGCCAGCTTCGCAGCTGTGCCGCCAGCGAGGGCGAGGTGGCCGCGAACAACCGTGCGCGGAGTGCCCGGCTGCGGGTGGCCGAGAAGGTGGAAATGAAGAAAGAAGAATAGAGACACGAGATAACGAAAAGAGCAAGAATGGGAAACAAGTTCAGAGACAAGGTAGTAGAAGAGGATCTGGAGGCGCCGCGTCCGGAGCCGGAGCCCGAGGTGGAGGTAGAGGAGACCCAGAGAGGGGGTAGAGAGGGGGTAGAGAGGGGGCAGAGAGGGGGCAGAGCGCTGCGGGGTGTGACGAAGGTGCTCGGCGGCGACATGCTTGGCGACAAGGTGGTGTTGCGCCAGATACCGCTCCTGCTGCTGTGTCTGTTCTACCTGTTGCTGCTGGTCGGCAACCGTTACAGGATAGAGAGTCTCAGCATAGAGAAGCAGGCTGCCGAGGAGCGCATCAACTACCTGCGCGAGCAGAGGATACAGATGCAGAAGCAGTACCAGCAGAGTGTGAAGATATCGCAGATAGCAGAAGACCTGCGGGAGACCGGGGTGGGCATTACGGCCGGACCCCCGTATGAGCTTGACGAGGATTGACAGGGTGGAGACACCTTAAATAATAATAGTAGAAGAGAACAGGATAAAACCATAGGACGTATACAAGAAGACGTGAGCAAGAACAAAGATAGCAAGGATACGCGTATGACACGCGGCATGACGGCGCTCTACCTGCTGCTGACAGTGGGGGTTGGGGTGGCCATACTGCTCAACGTGATCAACATACAATGGGTGCATGGCGACGAGTGGCGAGCCCGTGGCGAACGTCGCGAGGCCGGACTGCGGACCGACCCGGCGCGGAGGGGCGTCATCTACTCGAGCGACGGCAAGATACTGGCTACCACGGTGACGGAGTGCGACCTATACCTCGACCTCGACAACCGCTACGTACTTGAGGAGGACGGACGGGTGAAGACCGACCGTCACGGACGGCCCGTGGAGAGCGGCCCCATCACGGACAGCAACTTCGCACGGCACTTGGATACCGTGTGCATGATGCTCAGCGAGGCCTGTCGATTGCACCCAGCCAGCTACTATCGCGAGCGCATAGCCACGGAGCGCACCAAGGAGCGTCCGCGCAGGTGTTTCCTGGTGCAGAGGGACGTGCCATATTCGGTGTGGCTGCAGATATGCCGTCTGCCCGGCTGGAGCCGCGGGGTGGTGCGTCAGGTCGACGGGCAGAGTGTTGTGCACCAGGTGCGAGCCCACATCTATGGCAACTTGGCCGAGAACACCATCGGCTTCCGCAATCGCAAAGATGCGGGGTCGTATACGGGGTTGGAGGGCTACTACGACAGCATACTGCGCGGACAGGACGGTCTCTTTAAGTGCCGCCGCTTGACCAAGGGTATCTGGCTTCCCGATGAACCCGGCACGCCGCAGGAGGTGGAGCAGCGCACCGACCAAGACCGTGTGGACACCATGCTGCTGCAGCGCCGGATAGACGGGCAGGACATCGTCTCGACCATAGACACCCGATACCAGGACATAGCAGAGACCTCGCTGCGCGAGGCCCTGCTGCGCTACGGCGGACTGTCGGGTTGCGCCATACTGATGGAGATGCATACGGGCTATATACTGGCCTGTGCCAATCTGGCCATAGACACGGCGATACACAACTACCGCGAGATGAGGGACAGGAATGTGGCTGTGAGCGACGTCTATGAGCCGGGTTCCACGTTCAAGACGGTGATACTCACCGCCATGATGGACGATCCGGCCAACAACATAGACACCGCCATGCGGCTTCCGGCCCGCTATAAGAACTTCGGCGGCAAGAACGGGGAGATCAAGGACGACCACGGCGGATGGGATTCGCTGAGCCTGAAGGGCGTCATAGAGCAGTCGTCGAATGTGGGAATGAGTGATCTGGGCTGGCAGCTCTACAACAACCGGCGCGACACGCTGCGCCACATCGTAGAGCGGATGTTCCCCTATGGCAAGATGAACCCCGACGTGAAGGCGCCGGAATACAAGACATATGTCAACGACCTGCATCGGTCGAACCGTGACTTCCTTAACTTCTGCTACGGCTACTCGACGCGTATCTCGGCGCTGCAGCTTGTGACCTTCTACAATGCCCTTGGCGCTGGCGGCCGCATGGTGAAGCCGCAGTTCTGCCGTGCCATAATTGACCGTGACGGCACGCGACGCGAGATAAAGCCTGTGGTACTGAACAGCCAGATGTGCAGCCGCCGTACCGCCGAGTTGATGAGCAAGATGCTCGAGGGTGTGGTAGAGAATGGTACGGGCAACAACATAAAGAACACAACCTACGGCATAGCTGGCAAGACGGGTACGGCGGTACACAACTACTCCAACCTGCGGCGCTACAATGCCTCGTTTGCAGGCTTTTTCCCGTCGGAGAATCCGCGCTACACCTGCCTTGTTGTGGTCGAGGACATTCCGGCCTATGGACGTCAGGCGGCTTTGGTGTTCAAGCATATAAGCGACTGTGTGGTGGCTATGGACATGGGGTTGAGCGACGGAGCCGTGAAGTCGGCGTGGCCGCGTCTGGAGGAAGACAGCGCCAAGGCGCAGCAGCGGCCAGAACTGTTGAGGGGCAAGCAGGACGACATCAAGGAGCTATACCGTAGGCTGCGGCTCCCCTACCTCTCGACCGATTCGGCCGAAGGGTGGGTATGCTATCGCCAGGCCACCGACACGACGCCGGCGCGCTATGACTCCTACCGTCCGACTGAGGGCCTGGTGCCCAACTGCTACGGTATGACTGCCAAGGATGCCATAGAGATGCTCCATACGATGGGCTACCGAGTCACGCTGTCGGGCTACGGCAAGGTGGCGTCGCAGAGTCCTCACGGCGGGCAGGCGGCCCGCAAGGGAACAGTGGTAAACCTGATACTGAAATGATGAAACTGAAAGATATAATACAAGGAATAGACAGTGCGCTGCACGGGTCGGCTGACATCGAGGTCGTTGACTTGCAGTTCGACTCGCGTCGTGTGGGCGAGGGGTCGCTCTTCGTTGCACAGCGCGGCACCAAGGTTGACGGACATGACTACATAGCCAAGGCCGTGGCCATGGGAGCACGGGCGGTGGTCTGCGAGACGCTGCCATCTGATATGGCTGACGGAGTGACGTATGTAGTGGTGAAAGACAGCAGCGAAGCACTTGGCGTTATGGCGGACAACTATTATGGCCATCCGTCGGCGCAGCTGAAACTGATAGGTATAACCGGAACCAACGGCAAGACCACGACCGTGACCCTGCTGCACCGCATGTTCCGCAGTCTGGGCTTCCATGCGGGGCTGATTTCGACCATCGTGAACAAGATTGACGAAGAGGAGCTGCCCACGACTCACACCACGCCCGATGCGTTGGAGCTGAACCAGCTGCTGCGTAGAATGGTCGATGCAGGATGCGAGTATGCCTTTATGGAGGTGAGCTCGCACTCGGTGGTGCAGCACCGCATCAGCGGCCTGACCTTTGCGGGCGGCATCTTCAGCAACATCACGCACGACCACCTTGACTTCCACGGCACAATGGCGAACTATATAGCCGCCAAGAAGGGCTTCTTCGACGGTCTGCCGCGTGGTGCCTGGGCACTGACCAATGTCGACGACCGCAACGGACGTGTCATGGTGCAGAACTGCCAGGCTGAGGTACACACCTATGCCCTCGGGCACGGTGCCGACTACCAGTGCCGTGTGCTGGAAGACACCTTCGAGGGGATGCACCTCCGGATTAACGGACACGAGCTTTGGTGCCGGCTTGTGGGACGGTTCAATGCCTACAACCTGACGGCGATTTATGCGGCGGCGGTGCTTTGCGGAGTAGCCGAGGAAGAAGCCCTGCGCCAGCTCAGCCTGCTGGAAGCTGCACCCGGCCGTTTCCAGTATGTGAGTGGCCGTGGCATAACCGGCATTGTGGACTATGCCCACACGCCCGATGCGCTGCAGAACGTCATAGAGACCATTGACGCCATACGCCGGCCGACGCAAACCCTAATCACCGTGGTGGGCTGTGGAGGAGACCGCGACCGCACCAAGCGGCCGGAGATGGCCGCCATAGCCGCTAAAGGCAGTGACAAGCTGGTGCTTACCTCCGACAATCCGCGTACGGAGGACCCGGACGCCATCCTCGACGAGATGGAGGCAGGGCTGGACCCGCAGCAGCTGTGCCGCACGGTCCGCATCACAGACCGGCGGCAGGCCATACGCACGGCCTGTATGATGGCTCGCGAGGGCGATATAGTCCTTGTGGCTGGAAAGGGACACGAGAAGTACCAGGAGGTGAACGGAGTGAGGTCGCACTTCGACGATGTCGAGGAGCTGGAACGCGAGCTGAAAAGAGGAGAGTGACAGAGCACAGACTGACACAGAGAACAAACAAGAGAAAGTAAAGACAAAACGCAGATATGTTGTACTATTTATTCGACTGGCTGGACAGGATAGCGGACTTTCCCGGAGCGGGAGTGTTCCAGTATATCTCCTTCCGTGCTGCCGCCAGCATGGTTACGTCGCTACTGATTATGCTGGTGTTCGGCAAGCCGTTTATACGTTGGATGCAGAACAAGATGGGTATGATGGACGAGGTCCGCACCGAATTAGGACTCGAGGGAGCGGCCCGCAAGGCCAAGACCCCCACGATGGGCGGACTGCTCATACTGGCCGCCATCGTGGTTCCGACGCTGCTCTTTGCCAAGCTGGACAACGTGTATGTCCAGATAATGCTTGGTACCACGGTGTGGATGGGTCTGGTGGGCTTCTTGGACGACTACCTGAAGAAGACCCGCGGCAAAGCCGGTCTGCCTGGCAAGTATAAGGTGGTGGGGCAGGTGCTTCTGGGCCTCGCCGTAGGACTGCTCATCTCGTTCCACCCGGACATCACCGACCCCTTGAAGACCACGATCCCCTTTGTGAAGAACAACGAGTTTGACTATACGTGGCTTGTCTCGTGGCTGGGTCCGTGGGCGGCCGACTATGCGTGGGTGGTCTTCGTGCTGGTGGTGATACTGGTGGTGACGGCCGTGAGCAACGCTTCGAACCTGACCGACGGCATTGACGGCATAGCTACGGGAGTGGCTGCCGTGAACGGAGGCGCACTGGCCTTGCTGGCGTGGGTGAGTGGTAACGTAATCATGTCCAGCTACCTGAACATCATGTATCTGCCCAATATCGGCGAGATGGCCATCTTCAGCACGGCCTTCGTGGGAGCCACCTTGGGTTTCCTGTGGTTCAACACCCATCCGGCCGAGATTTTCATGGGCGACACTGGCTCGTTGGCTATCGGCGGTATCATAGCCGTCTTTGCCATACTGATACGCAAGGAACTCCTGCTGCCGGTATTGTGCGGTATCTATCTCGTTGAAGACCTGTCGGTCATCATTCAGACAGCGGGTTGCAAACGCTACCGCCGCAAGCACAAACTGCCGGCCGGTGTGCCGGTGCCGGTGGAGAAGCGCCCCTTCCTCATGTCGCCCCTTCACCATCACTTCCAGAAGAAGGGCATGGCCGAGGAGAAGGTCGTGATGCGTTTCGTCATCATAGCCATACTGCTGGCCATATTCACCCTTTCGACGCTCAAACTGCGATAAGAAAACAAAGAATACACACATAGATATATCAACGAATCATTGCAATCACTATGACTATAGAAACACTGGCCGCCCAAGGGCGCGACAAAGTACACACTGGACTGGCGGGTCTCGACACCGCCCGACTGAAAGCCATCCGCAACGCATCGCTCAGGGACTGCTTCAAGCGCCTCGACGACACCCATTACCGTAACGAGTTCGTGGCCCGGATACTGGACCGCGAGTATATCAACGACGCTGCCTCGCGCACGGTCAATGCCACGTGGTATTCGCTTGAGAGCATTCAGGGCGGAGTGATATGGATTGCCTGCGGTACCGCGACCGAGACCGACTACAGCCGTCTGGTGCATGTGGCGTTGCGCAAGGTGAGGATGCTTCTGGTGCTCGGTCCCGATGAGCAGTTGCGCCGGACGTTCAGCGGCATCGTGCCCACCATCACGGCCTGCCGCAATATGGCCGAGGCCTTGCACAAGGCCTACCTCTATGAGTCGATGGATGTGAAGGTCCTTTTCTCGCCGTCGTGCAACGACGGGACCCCGACCGAGGCCCTCGGCGAGGCCTTCAGAAACGAAGTAAACGAATTGTAACCATGAAGTTGAGTAAGCTCTTCCGAGGCGACAAGATAATCTGGGTGGTGTTCCTGCTGCTCAGCACCATCTCGCTGGTGGCTGTATACAGCTCCATCGGCCTCTATGCCTACTCTATGCATGGTGCCGGTCCAACTGGCCTCTTCCTGAAACATTTCGTCATTGTGGCCGCCACATACGTGGCCATCATACTCCTCTCGCGGGTCAACTACCGCCTCTTCTCCCGATTCGCCATGCTGGGCTACTGGGTGTCGCTTGTGCTGCTGGCCGTAATGCTGGCACTGCAGGGGCGCTGGCTGCGTCTGCCGGTGATAGGCCAGTTCCAGCCGTCGGAGATCGCCAAGGTGGTGCTCATCATCTTCGTGGCCCGAATGCTGGCGCTGAAGAAAGAGCAGGTCAAGGAACTCGGAACGTTCCTCATGCTGCTTATATACATAGCCCCGGTGGTGTTGCTTGTGCTTCCGGAGAACTTCTCCACGGCGGCCCTCATCTTCCTCTCGGCTTATCTGGTGATGCTCTTCGGAGGGGTGAGCCGTCGCTACTGGTGGCGGTTGATGATAGTGGCTGTCGCCGTAGTTGGGGTGGCCATGTTTGTCATGTTAAAGACCGGCGAGAGCAGTGATGTGCTGGAGCGCAGCGAGACGTGGGTCAACCGTGTCGACCGCTGGATTCATCCCAATCCCGACGAGCTCTCGCAGGAGAATATGGCCAAGATGGCCATAGCCCGCGGCGGTGTGGTGGGAGTTGGCATAGGCAACACCATACACGCGCGCCTCGTGACCCAGGCCCACAACGACTTCATCTACGCCATCATCATAGAGGAGACCGGCATGCTGGGCGGCATAGTGGTCTTCCTGCTGTACAGCATCTTCTATTTTCGATGTATACGGTTGGCTTGGCGCTGCCAGGGACGTTTCGGCGCCCTGACGGTGGCGGGCTTGGGAACCATGATATACCTGCAGGCACTGGTAAACATGAGTGTCGCCGTGGGGGTGCTGCCTGTCACGGGACAGACCCTGCCGTTCATATCATACGGCGGCACGGCCTACCTCTTCCTTGGGTGTGCGCTGGGAGTGATACAGTCGGTGGCGGCAGATGTCTATGCCAAGGAGACGGCAGAGGAGGCGAGCACGACGACGGAGCCCGCGGCCGAGCCTGCCGTGGCGGCGGGACAGGAACACGAAAACGAATAACACATATAGAAAACGATATGAAAGCAATAATAAGTGGAGGAGGAAGCGGCGGACACATATTCCCCGCAGTGGCGATAGCCAATGCCATCAAGAAGAGATGGCCCGATGCCGACATACTCTTTGTCGGTGCCGAAGGGCGGATGGAGATGGAGAAGGTGCCGGCCGCAGGGTATGAGATCAAGGGGCTGCCGATAGCGGGGCTTCAGCGCAAGCTCACCCTGCCCAACATCTGGAAGAACCTGCAGCTGCCATTCAGAATGATGAAAAGCAACAGCATGGTGAAGCATATCCTGAACGACTTCCATCCCGACATCGTGGTCGGGGTGGGAGGCTTCGCTTCGGAGCCCACCCTCAAGGCGGCCGCGAAGCTCGGCTTCCCCACCCTGCTGCAGGAGCAGAACTCATACGCCGGACTGACGAACAAGCTGCTCGCCAAGGACGCCAGGGCCATCTGTGTCGCCTACGACGGGATGGAGCGCTTCTTCCCGAAGGAGAAGATAGTCTTCACCGGCAACCCAGTCCGCGCCGACATAGAGCAGATGAGCTGCACCCGCGAGGAGGGGCTGACCCACTTCGGACTCGACGCGGCGATGCCCACCGTGTTGGTGGTGGGAGGCAGCCTTGGGGCGCGGAGTGTCAACCAGATGATGCTCACCAATCTGAACTACCTCGGGGTTAGGCAGGTGCAGTATATCTGGCAGACGGGCCGTTGGGGCTACGACCAGGCTGCCGCTGCCGTCAGCGAGGCAGGAATGGGAGAGCGCGTAAAGGTGCACCGCTTCATACAGAGAATGGACTTGGCCTATGCCGCCGCCGACGTGGTCATCTCGCGAGCCGGCGCCATAGCCATCTCGGAGCTCTGCCTTGTGGGCAAGCCGGTGGTGCTCGTGCCGTCGCCCAACGTGGCCGAAGACCACCAGACCAAGAACGCGATGGCGCTGGTCGACAAGGGCGCCGCCCTCATGGTGCCCGACGTGGAGTGCGGCAGCAAGTGCCTGCCCGCCGTCGACGGGCTGCTGGCCGACGCCAACCGCATGCAGGCCATGAGTGCCGCCATACGGCGCCTTGCCGTGCGCGGCGCGGCCGACAAGATTGTGGAACAGATAGCAAAGATAGTGAAATGAACTACTACTTCATAGGCATAGGAGGGATAGGCATGAGTGCCCTGGCGCGTTTCTTCCACCGCCGAGGCGACAAGGTGAGCGGCTACGACCGCACGCCGTCGCCCCTCACTGCCGACCTCGAGTCCGAGGGCATAGCGGTGCACTACGACGACAGGCCCGACCTGCTGCCGGAGGCCATCGACCTGGCCATATACACCCCTGCCGTGCCCGACGACCTGGGCGAGCTCGTGGAGCTGCGCCGTCGCGGGGTGCGCATAGAAAAGCGGTCGCAGGTGCTCGGCGAGGTGACGCGCGGCAAGAAGTGCATAGCCGTGGCGGGAAGCCACGGCAAGACCACCACCAGCACCCTCATAGCCCATCTGCTCTCCGTGGCCCCGTGCGGATGTTCGGCCTTCCTCGGCGGCATCAGCAAGAACTTCGGGAGCAACCTTGTGGTGGACTGCAAGAGCGACTACGTAGTGGTGGAAGCCGACGAGTACGACCGCTCGTTCCTGCAGCTGCATCCCCACATATCGGTCATCACCGCCACCGACCCCGACCATTTGGACATCTACGGCACCCATGAGGCCATGATGGACGCCTACCTGCAGTTTGCCAACCAAGTGGACAGCGACGGGCACCTGGTGGTCAAAGAGGGAGCCTTCGCCAAGAGCGACGGGGAGCCATATATAGAATTCGGACCCCATCACCACCACGAACACCACGACCATCACGACCACGAGGATGAGCATGACCACCATGACGAGAAGTCGTTCCGCTGCCACAACGTGCATACCTACACGGCGCACGGTATCGAGGCCGACTACTATGCCATCAACGTGCGCAACTACAGGGGCGACCTCTTCTTCGACCTGCGCACGCCCGACGGGGTTCTCTTCGACCTCGAGCTCTGCGGTGCCCCGCTGGTCAACGTGGAGAATGCCGTGGCGGCTGCTGCGGTGGCGCTGAAGTGCGGACTGGACCAGTACCAGCTGCGCAACGGCCTCAAGACCTTCCAGGGGGTGCGGCGTCGCTTCGACTACCGTATCCGCGAGAAAGACCTAGTGTATATAGACGACTACGCCCACCACCCCGAAGAGATACGCTCCACGATAGAGTCGGTGCGGTACCTCTACCCGGAGAAGCGCATAGTGGGCATTTTCCAGCCGCACCTCTACAGCCGGACGCGAGACTTCGCCGACCAGTTCGCGGAGGTGTTGCAGGGGCTTGACGAGATTGTGATGATGCCCATCTACCCGGCGAGGGAGAAACCCATACTGGGCGTCACGTCGAGCATGGTGCTGCGCAAGATACCGAGCATGTCCAAGTACCTCTGCACGGCGGACCAGGTGCTCGAGCTCATCCCGGCCCTTTGTCCGGACGTGGTGCTGACGCTTGGTGCGGGCGACATAGACCGGCTGGTGCCGCGCTTAGAGGCCACACTTAGAGAACAAATACTGAACGAATAACACCAACCATATAGCATTGAAACCCGTGAAACGGCCCTACAAAATACTGCTCATCCTTGCCGGAGCCTTGGCTGTGGCGGTGCTGGTGATTGCGACGAACGTGACGCGGTCGCGGTCGCAGGTGCGCGGCGTCGAAGCCGACCTGCGCTACGGTCGAGCGCCTGTGCTGGTCGACGAGCAGACCGTGGTCGACAGTGTGCTGGCGCACCTGCCGCATCTGCCCGCGCAGAGGGTCAAGGATGTGGACCGTCGAGCCGTGGTCGAAGCGGCGTCGAGTGTGCCGTACCTGCGCGACATCACGGCCACGGTCAGCGTGAGCGGCAAGGTGGTGGTCCACGCGGCGCAGCGGCGTCCGGTGGCGCGCCTCTTCTATGGAGCACGCGAGCTTTACTTCGACGCCGACGGCGTGATGATGCCCATGAGCCGCAACGGCGAATGCCACGTGCTGGTGGCCGGAGGCGACTTCACGGAGCCGTTGCGGATAGACAGTCTGAACAGCCAGACGGCCGCGCTGGTGAAGTTGGCCACGTGGCTCGACGACGAGCGGCGCTACCGCGGCATGATAGACCAGATATACGTGGAGCGGGACGGCGACATGATGATGGTGCCCAAGCTGGGCAACCACGTGGTGGAACTCGGGAGCGTGGACAACCTGGACGAGAAATTCGAGAACCTGCTTACCTTCTACCGCAACGGTATGCCGAGGGCAGGGTGGGAGACGTATTCCAAGATCAGCCTCAAATACCACGGGCAGGTGGTGTGCACGAAGAGGTGAGCGACCAAGAGAGATAACAAACAAAACAACATAACGTTATGAGCAAAGAACAAGAAATCATCGTCGGCCTTGACATAGGCACCACCAAGATAGCCTGTTTCATAGGCATGAGGTCCGACAACGACAAGGTGAAGATACTGGGCTTCGGGAAGACGGAGTCGGTGGGCGTGGAGCACGGCGTGGTGAAGAGCATCACGGCGACGGCGGAGTCCATCACCAAGGCCGTGGCGGATGCCTCGGACCAAGCGGGAGTGGACGTGGATGAGGTGTGGGTCGGCATAGCCGGCCAGCACATCAAGTCGCGTCCGAGCCAGGGCAGCATCATGATACCGCCCGAGCACACCCTGATAGAGCAGGAAGACGTGGACCGCCTCATCGCGGAGCAGTACAACACGATGCTCGAGCCCGGCGAGGAGATCATCCATATCTTCCCGCAGCAGTATATCGTGGACCGCGAGCCGCTGAGCCGCGACATCCCGCCGGTGGGAGTGGCGGGCAAGAACCTGCAGGCGGACTTCCACATGGTTACGGCCAATGTGCAGAACCTGCAGTATATCAAATATGCCGTAGACAGGGCGGGCCTGAAAATCAAGGGCGTCGTGCTGGAGCCTGTGGCCTCGGCCATGGCTGTGCTGGACGACAGCGACCGCGACGCGGGCGTGGCGATGGTGGACATCGGCGGCGGCACCACGGACATCGCGGTGTTCCACGACGGCATCATACGCCATACGTCGGTGCTTCCGCTGGCTGGCAACGCCATCACCAACGACATCCGCGAGGGCTGCAACATACTGAAGCGTCAGGCTGAGAGCCTGAAGGTGAAGTTCGGCTCGTGTCTGGTGCAGGCCGTGTCGGAGAACGACGTCATCTCGATACCGGGCATCCGCAGCCAGGCGCCGCGCGAGATCTACGTGAAGACCCTGGCCGGCATCATCAATGCCCGCACCAAGATGATCATGGAGCAGGTGGACTACGACATCAAGCTTTCGGGCTTTGCGAAGAAGCTCATAGCCGGAGTGGTGCTCACGGGCGGCGGGGCGCAGCTGAAGAACATCAAGGACCTCTGCGAGCTCATCACCGCCACGGACACGCGCATAGGAGTGCCCAACGAGCATCTGGACTTCGAGAGCGTCTCGTATGCCGACCTGGCGCACCCGATGTATGCCACCGGTATCGGCCTTGTGCTGTACGGTCTGGAGCAGGCCGAAGCCGAGCGCTGCGAAGAGAAGGAGGAGACGCGCCACGAGAGCAAGGGCGACCACGTGGACATCTTTGCCGACATGGGCGCCATAGACGAGGCACCGGCTCCGGCACCGAAGCCTGAGGCAGAGCCCGCCAAGGCCAAGCGCAAAAAGAAGGAGAAAGAGAACTTCAACGATGTGGTGAACCGGTTCATCAACAAGATGTTCAACGAGGACATCGACGACTGACGCAGGGCGTGGATGTGCATTAATATGTTGATAACTAATTGTCCGTCACGGCCGTAATACGGCGAAAAGTTAGTAATTTTACACAGCAGAAAACAGTAGTACATTTTTGATAACGACATCTTACACAATAAGATAGAAACAAGCAAGCACATGGAAGAAAACAACAGTTCCGCGTTTTTCACCTTCGATTCACCCAAAGGGCAGTCGTCCTACATCAAAGTCATCGGCGTAGGCGGCGGTGGCGGCAATGCTGTCAACCACATGTACAAGGAGGGTATCGAGGGGGTGGACTTCATCGTCTGCAACACCGATATGAAGGCCCTGAACGCCTCGCCGGTGCCCAACAAGATACCGCTGGGCGACCTGGGTCTGGGGGCTGGCAACAAGCCGGAGCGCGCCCGCAAGGCGGCGGAGAGCAAGGCTGACGACATACGCGAAGCCATCTCGCACAATACGCAGATGCTCTTCATCACCGCCGGTATGGGCGGCGGCACGGGCACGGGAGCGGCGCCTGTGATAGCCGAGATAGCCAAGAGCATAGACCTGGACAACGACGAGAACAAGAAAATCCTTGTCGTGGCCATCGTGACGCGCCCCTTCAGCTTCGAGGGCAAGCGCCGCCGCGAGCAGGCCGAGGCCGGCATCGAGGAGCTCCGCAAGCATGTGGACTCCATCATCGTCATCAACAACGACAAGCTGCGCTCGTTCGGCAACATGCGCATCAGCGAGGCCTTCGGCATGGCCGACGACGTGCTGCTGACGGCCGCCAAGGGTATAGCCGAAATCATCACGGAGAACGCCTACGTGAACCGCGACTTCCAGGATGTGAACACCGTCATGGAGCACAGCGGGACGGCGCTTATGGGCACTGGCAGCGGGAGCGGCGAGAACAGGGCCCACGACGCCATCGAGGCGGCCACGACGAGTGTGCTGCTGGACGACAGTGACATTGCCGGTGCGAAGAATGTGCTGCTATACTTCACCTACTCGACAGAGCACGAGATGACGATGGACGAGCAGGCCGAGATAACGGACTATGTGCTTGACAAGACCAACGGCACGGCGGACATCATCTGGGGCGCGGGTCCGGACGAGAGTCTGGGCGACGAGCTGAAGGTGATACTGATAGCCACGGGGTTCGAGAAGAACGCCTCGGTGGAGGAGCCGAAGGTGCTGGTGCTTCCGCAGGAGGAGCCGAAGGCCGCGGAGCCCGCGAAGGCGGAGCCTGTGGCTGCGGCTGCCGACGAGCCGGTCATCATACACCGCGATATGCCCGCAGAGCCTCAGGTGGAGGCGGAGCCGATGGCCGCCATCGCCTTCGAGCCGGCGGCGAGCCGTCCGGTGGCCGAGCCGACGCCGGCCGCCAAGCCGGAGAAGCACGTCTTCGTGCTTGACGACGACGAGCCCACCCTGGAGGAGGCGCGCCGAGTGGCACAGGCCCAGGTGGAAGACTTCAAGACCGAGGTGGACGCCATGGTGGACGAGATACACATCGTGAGCGAGGAGACGCCCGTAGCCGCACCGGTGCAGCACAGCGCTCCGGCCGCCACGGCCGCTCCGGTGCAGCAGGCTGCGAAGCCGGCCGCACGGACTGAGACGCGCGACGTGATGTCGAGGGCGTTCAGCACCGACAATGAGATCACCACTGCCGCGGAGAGGATACGCAGGATTCACGAGATGCTGCGCAACAACCCCGACGGGGCCGACATAGTGCAGCAGATGACCACGCAGCAAATCAGCGACGAAGCTCTCTTCGCGGGCAGCCACTCGTCGCAGCGCGAGGCCACGACGACGAGCATGCGAGCCGACGGCACTGTGACGAAGAACCCCTTCCTCTACGGCAACCAGCCCGATTGAGGGAGGCGGGGCTCCGTGAGAGCGGAGCCGAGGAATGACAAGAGAGTAAGAAACCAAGAGTAGAGCAAGCGAGAGTTGAAACAGATAAGTGCCAGCAAGAAGGCTATAGGAGTGGTGTGTGCCGTAGGGGCTGCGGTCTGCTACGGCACCAATCCGCTGGGAGCCTTGAACCTTTATGCCGAGGGTATGAACACACCCTCGGTTCTTTTCTACCGTTTCGGATTGGCGTGGCTGATTATAGCCTGCGTGATGGGCTACAAGGCCGTGCGAGGCAGCGAGAGCCTGCGGGTGACGAAGAGGGAGTTTCTGACCCTCAGCGCGCTGGGGGTGCTGTTCATATTCTCGTCGCTGACCCTCTATCTGAGCTTCCACCTGATGCCGGCTGGAGTGGCGTCGACGATTCTCTTCACGTATCCGGTGATGACGGCGGCCATCATGGCGTTCTTCTTCCGCGAGCGCATCAGTGTGGCCACGGTGCTGGCCATAGTGCTTTCGCTGGCGGGCGTGCTGCTCCTCTACTGGGGCGACGCCGACGGAGGGACGCTGAGCCTGGGCGGGGTGGTGCTGGTGCTGGTGTCGGCGCTCACATACGCGCTGTACATTATTGTCGTCGACAAGTCGCCGCTGCAGATGTCGTCGTTCAAGATTAATTTCTATGTGCTTTTCTATTGCGCTGCGGGCATGGCCCTGTACGCGCTGGTGAGCGGGCAGCCGCTGCAGCTGCCGCCGACGCCGACTGCGTGGCTGTGGGTGTCGTGGCTGGCTGTGGTGCCGGCGATTATGGCGCTGGTGATGATGGTCTATGCCGCCAAGTACCTCGGTTCCACGCCGACGGCCATACTTGGGGCGCTGGAGCCCACGACGGCCGTCGTCATAGGTGTGCTGGTGTTCGGCGAGCCTTTCTCGGGACGGTTAGTGCTTGGCATAGTACTAATACTGACGGCTGTAGTCCTTGCGGTGCTCGGCAAGGCGCGCCGATAGGCCCGACGACCCCCGAGAGGGGGTAGAGAGGGGGTAGAGAGGGGGTAGAGAGGCTGCGGTGAAGATGCTGTGTAGCAGCGGTTTAAGATATTATATTGTGTAAAGGCGGCAGAATGAGCCTGTTAGGGGTGGCCTGCCGGTGTGTTAAATAATGTTAAATAATCCTTTGACATTGCTTTAATAGGATAATGTTTGTATGTTTGCATTGTCGAAGTTCTCTACCTTATTTGTGGATGGACTGACAACCAATTAGATACACAATATCCATTAAATACACACAATATGAAAAAGAGACTACTGATTATGGCGGCGGCCTTGATGGCTGTCGTCATGCCCATGAGGGCGCAGGGCAACCTGGTCTTCACGGAAGACTTTGAGACCACGGCTGTGGGCCAGATGCCGGAAGGCTGGATTGTCTACGGCGACGGGATGGCCAATCATTCCAATTATGCCAGTTTCGGCGACAGCTGGCAGGTGTACGACTTCGAGGATCTGTCGAAGAGGGCCCTGTCCATATCGTGGAAGGCGGATGCGGTGGCGAGCGACCGGTGGATGGTGACGCCTGCCATCGCGCTGCCGGCGGGCGGGAACCCGAGGCTCAAGTTCGACACGTGGGGTTATGACGACAGCTACCCGGAGCAGTACAAGGTGATGGTGAGCACCACGGGCACCGCGAAGGAAGACTTCGTGCTGCTGTACGACATATCGGCCGTGGCGGCCGGGGACGCTACCCACATGACCTCGCTCGCGGCCTATGCGGGTCAGACGGTCTACCTGGCGTTCGTCAACTACGGTGACGGCTACTATGGCGAGATAGACAACATACAGGTGGGCGAGTTTGCGGGCGACGGCATCGAGTTGATGCATGTTTTGGTGCCGAGCCATGTCCCCCAAGGGGAGGAGATCGCCGTCCAGCTGCGGGTGCGCAACACCGGCGCGGGGATGCTCAATTCGTTCACGTATGTCGTGGTGGCCGGCAGCGATACGGTGCAGGGTGTAATGACATGCATGCTGTCGCCCTACGAGGAGGAATACTACATTGTCTATGTGCCGGCAACGGCTTTGGGGACGCTGAATATCTCTGCCACGGTGCTGCTGCCTAACGGCAATGCCGACCCTGATGCGAGCGACAACGCTGCTGTAGCCACGACCACGGTGTATGACCCCGCCCAGACCGTCGAGCGCACCGCGCTGGTGGAGCTGTTCAACACTGCCTTGACCCCGTATGGCCCCACCGGAGACCAACTTATTGCCGGAGCGGTGGCTCCATACGCTGACAATGTGGTGTGGATTACGCACCATTCGGGATACAATACCGACAGTATGACCTCGGAGATCTCGCAGTCGATGGTGGAGCTGTTCGGCAGCTCGTCGTGGGCTCCGGCACTGGCCATAGACCGCAATGAGGAGAATGTGCACAGCACTAACGACGATGGGGTGGTGGGTAGCTACGGCAATGCAGAGACCAATATACCTGCCGCCTTGCAGAGGCCGGCCTTCGGCTCGGTGAGTGTGAGCACCTTTGTCTATGATACGACTACGCGCGTGCTGATGGCCGCCATTGATGTGGAGCTGCTGAGCGACATCAACAACCCGCGCATCAACCTCTACATTGTGGAGGACGGCATCGTGGGCAGTCAGGCCTCGACCGGCGGTGCCACGATTAGCGACTATGTGCACAACAACGTGGTGCGCGGCGCCATCACCGGCACCTGGGGTGACGAGCTGAGCGTCAGCAACGGGCATGCCGCGGCGCTGTACAACTACACCTTGCCGGCAGAGTGGGATGCCTCGCACTGCCGTTTGGTGGCCTTCGTGAGCGAGTACGGCGACGGCGTGCGGCAGCGCCAAGTGATTAACGCCACGCAGACCGGATACCTCTGTGGCGACCAGGGTGGCAGTACGCCTGTGGAGACCGATACCAACATCAATACCATCACCGTGGTCAACGACGGCGGAGGATTCCTTATCTACAGCAACGACTACGAGTCGTGGTACTTGATGGGTGGCGATACGGCCACGTTTACCGGGGTGCCTGGACAGTCGTTGTGGATACAGACCATCACGGCCAGTCCGGTCAGTTCCTACTACGACACGGCGAACTACCCCGGTTCGCGCCTGAACAGCATACTGATGGACGGCGAGCAGGTGGCCATCGACGGCACGGACAGCCGCGTCACGGTGGGCGACCTGATGGGCACGACGGGATACATATACTATGAGATGGCAGTGAGCTTCGATGCACCGCACACCCTGGTGTTCAGCTACGGCCCCTATGCTGACGCCAGCGTCTGCGACGTGGCGCAGGGCCTGACGACCGAGGTGACGGGCAATACGTATGCCACCCTGCGGTGGATAGCCGACCCAAACGGGCACGACGAATTCAGCGTCAGCATCAGCCAGGACGGAGTGGCGCTGAGTATAGAGCCGCAGTATTCCACGTCGGGCAACTACCACTACTGCACGTTCGAAGGCCTGACGGCCAACAGCACCTACCAGGTGGCGGTGACCAACGCCTGCGGCGTTGCGAGCTACGAGTTCACGACCTATGGCGATATGCACAGCGTGGTCTTCGAGAACCAGGGCGGCGGCTTCATGCAGTACAGGACCGACAATGGACAGTTCGTGACGGTAACGGGGCTTGACACTTTGAACGGCTATGATGGTGCCATGCTGCTGGTGCGGACGATGACCGACCAGGGCGCGGGCTATGCTCCCGAGGGAGCCGAGGTGTTCCAGAGCCTATACGTCGACGGGCAGGAGGCGGAGATGGACGCCTACCAGCAGGATGGCTATATCATGTACCTCTACGAAATGACCTTCGACGCCAACCACACGGTGACGGCCATCTTCGCGCCCGCGCAGACGGACACCACGGTTGTGCCGGGCGGCGACACCACGGTGACGGCGGAGTGTGTGGCACCGCAGAACCTCATCTGGGGCAACACCACCGACGAGGGCTTTGCCACCATGTGGGACATGCCGGAGGAGAGCGGGGTGACGTACTACCTGTACCTCTACCTTGGCGAGCAGCTGGTGGCCCACGACAGCGTGACGGACGGGAACTACTACGAGTTCCACGACCTGCAGCCGCTGACGGACTATCTGCTGGTGGTGGCGAGGCTGTGCCCTGAGGGCCCGCAGACCACCACGGAGAACGTACGCACCCTGGGCGAGGCGCACACCATCACCATCAACAACGAGGGCCGCGGACTGGTGCGCAACTACTCGACCAACGAGCGCTACTTCGACACCACTTTCACGCGGTATGCGGGAGGCTGGCTCAACCTGGTGTTCTACAGCTTCGCACCCGAGACGGGTCTTGAGTATGGCTGGGAGAACTACCAGTTGCAGCACTTCTACGTAGACGGCGCGGAGGTGACGCTGGCCGACGACAGCAACAGCGTGTATATCCTCAGGAGCTACGACTACATGGCCGAGGACGGCTATATGGTCTACCTGCTGAGCATCAGGACCGATGCCGACCACACGCTGCGCTTCGTGTACGGGACGGACAGCAGCTACGTGCCCGAGCAGCACACCATCACCGTCTTCAACCACGGACGTGGATATATGGACGACCAGACGTACCAGGGCTACGGCTACTTCACGCAGAACGTGAACGTGCTTAGCGGCACGGCGAGCGACTATATCAGTCTGCGCATCTTCAGCATGCCGGGAGCCCAGGCGGCGGCCTACGGCTTCGGCACGGACAGCACGATGCTTGTGGGACTGGCCATAGACGGCGAGACGATAGCCATAGACGGCAGCGACAGCCGCCTCACTGTGAACCACCACGAGGACGGCACCATAGGCTACACGTACAACTACCTCTACTTCGACGCCGACCACACGGTGGAGGCCTGGTTTGCGCCGTGGGAGCTGGCGCCGGTGGACACCAATATCAATGTTGTCACTGTGGTCAACGACGGCGGAGGATTCCTTATCTACAGCAACGACTACGAGTCGTGGTACTTGATGGGTGGCGATACGGCCACGTTTACCGGGGTGCCTGGACAGTCGTTGTGGATACAGACCATCACGGCCAGTCCGGTCAGTTCCTACTACGACACGGCGAACTACCCCGGTTCGCGCCTGAACAGCATACTGATGGACGGCGAGCAGGTGGCCATCGACGGCACGGACAGCCGCGTCACGGTGGGCGACCTGATGGGCACGACGGGATACATATACTATGAGATGGCAGTGAGCTTCGATGCACCGCACACCCTGGTGTTCAGCTACGGCCCCTATGCTGACGCCAGCGTCTGCGACGTGGCGCAGGGCCTGACGACCGAGGTGACGGGCAATACGTATGCCACCCTGCGGTGGATAGCCGACCCAAACGGGCACGACGAATTCAGCGTCAGCATCAGCCAGGACGGAGTGGCGCTGAGTATAGAGCCGCAGTATTCCACGTCGGGCAACTACCACTACTGCACGTTCGAAGGCCTGACGGCCAACAGCACCTACCAGGTGGCGGTGACCAACGCCTGCGGCGTTGCGAGCTACGAGTTCACGACCTATGGCGATATGCACAGCGTGGTCTTCGAGAACCAGGGCGGCGGCTTCATGCAGTACAGGACCGACAATGGACAGTTCGTGACGGTAACGGGGCTTGACACTTTGAACGGCTATGATGGTGCCATGCTGCTGGTGCGGACGATGACCGACCAGGGCGCGGGCTATGCTCCCGAGGGAGCCGAGGTGTTCCAGAGCCTATACGTCGACGGGCAGGAGGCGGAGATGGACGCCTACCAGCAGGATGGCTATATCATGTACCTCTACGAAATGACCTTCGACGCCAACCACACGGTGACGGCCATCTTCGCGCCCGCGCAGACGGACACCACGGTTGTGCCGGGCGGCGACACCACGGTGACGGCGGAGTGTGTGGCACCGCAGAACCTCATCTGGGGCAACACCACCGACGAGGGCTTTGCCACCATGTGGGACATGCCGGAGGAGAGCGGGGTGACGTACTACCTGTACCTCTACCTTGGCGAGCAGCTGGTGGCCCACGACAGCGTGACGGACGGGAACTACTACGAGTTCCACGACCTGCAGCCGCTGACGGACTATCTGCTGGTGGTGGCGAGGCTGTGCCCTGAGGGCCCGCAGACCACCACGGAGAACGTACGCACCCTGGGCGAGGCGCACACCATCACCATCAACAACGAGGGCCGCGGACTGGTGCGCAACTACTCGACCAACGAGCGCTACTTCGACACCACTTTCACGCGGTATGCGGGAGGCTGGCTCAACCTGGTGTTCTACAGCTTCGCACCCGAGACGGGTCTTGAGTATGGCTGGGAGAACTACCAGTTGCAGCACTTCTACGTAGACGGCGCGGAGGTGACGCTGGCCGACGACAGCAACAGCGTGTATATCCTCAGGAGCTACGACTACATGGCCGAGGACGGCTATATGGTCTACCTGCTGAGCATCAGGACCGATGCCGACCACACGCTGCGCTTCGTGTACGGGACGGACAGCAGCTACGTGCCCGAGCAGCACACCATCACCGTCTTCAACCACGGACGTGGATATATGGACGACCAGACGTACCAGGGCTACGGCTACTTCACGCAGAACGTGAACGTGCTTAGCGGCACGGCGAGCGACTATATCAGTCTGCGCATCTTCAGCATGCCGGGAGCCCAGGCGGCGGCCTACGGCTTCGGCACGGACAGCACGATGCTTGTGGGACTGGCCATAGACGGCGAGACGATAGCCATAGACGGCAGCGACAGCCGCCTCACTGTGAACCACCACGAGGACGGCACCATAGGCTACACGTACAACTACCTCTACTTCGATGCCGACCACACGGTGGAGGCCTGGTTTGCGCCGTGGGAGGAGACGCCGGTGGTGAACCACACCCTCAGCCTGCACAACCAGGGAGGCGGGTATATGTACAACACGATATCCGGCACGTGGTTCTACGGAGACACGACGATGACGGTGCAGGAGGGCTACTACACGAGGTACCAGATAGTGAGCTTCGACCCCGACACCGCCGAGAGCTTCGGCATAGAGCGCGATGCGGCTCAGGTGAAGCACATCTATGTGAACGGCGTCGACGTGATGGCCCGTTACACCGACACGAGCCACACGCACTACTGGTTGGGCTATGGCGACCGCATGGCCGACGCCGGATATGAGGTGTTCAACCTCTTCCTCTTCTTCGAGAGAGACCTCAATGTGGTGGTCGAGTTCGGCCCGGCGGGCGAGGCCCCGCAGCCGTGCACGCCGGACACCGTCTACGTCACGGAGACGGTGCACGACACCGTCTATGTGCCGCAGACGGTCTACGACACCGTCTATGTGCCGCAGACTGTCTACGACACTGTGCGGGTGGTGGAATACGTGTATATCCATGACACGGTCTATGCCGACACGCTGCGCATCTATGTGCACGACACGGTGGTGGACACCGTCTATGTGGGGCTGGACGACGTGGAGGACGGCCTGAGCGCCAAGCTCTACAGCCGCGACGGCCAGATAGTGGTGGAGGGTGCCGAGGGCGCCATGGTGGTGCTTTACGACGCTGTGGGCCGCCAGGTGGCCCTGCGGCGCGACGACTACGACGCCGTGCGCTTCGACGTGCCCGTGTCGGGGACCTACCTTGTCCGCATCGGCAACCACGCCGCACGCAGGATTGTGGTGGTGAAATAGCGCGCAGACAATGCAAGAGCCCCCAGCGGGGGACAAAAGAAAATGGCCGGAGGCGAGAGCTTCCGGCCATTTTTCTTGGGATGTGCTTGCTATTACAGCACCACCAGCTTGCGGACGGTGCGCGAGGAGCCGGAGGAGACCACCACGAAGTAGACGCCCGGCTGCTTGATGGCGAAGGAGTCGCCGCGAAGGTCGGAGAGGACGGGGCGGCCTGTGGCGACGCACACGGACACCGAGGCGGCGGCGGGGACTCCGCGCAGCGTCACCGTGTAGCCCGAGGCCACGGGGTTGGGGCAGAGAGCGACGGACTGAAGAGCGACGACGCTAACGGCCGAGTGGTCGGAGGAGTCGGAGGGATTCACGGGGTCGACGGTGTCGACATGGGTGGTGTCGGAGGCCGAGGTGTCGGACGGCGTGGGAGGGACGGTGGTGTAGAAGTAGACGGGCTGGCTCCAGAAGTCGCCGGCCACGCGCACGCGGACGGAGTAGGCCGTGGCGGGCTGGAGGGCGGTGAGGGCGACGGAGGTGTCGGAGGTGAGGAGGTTGCGGTCCTCGTCGCCGCCGCGCAGCTCGACCTCGAAGCCCGAGGCCTCGCAGTTGTAGTTCCAGGCCACGACGGCGCTGCTGTCTGTGATGTCGGAGACGTGCAGGGCGCTGATTTCACAGGCCACGTCCTCCTCGTCCAGGAGGGAGAGTGCGACGCTGTCGACAAAGATGTGAGAATTGTCGTTGGGCACGTTGTAGTGGTAGCGGATGGCGAGGGCGCCGGAGGTGGGGTGGGGGTGGCGTCCGAAGCGGACGGAGTAGTCGTGGTAGAGATAGTTGCCGGGGTTTTCGATGAGGGAGCAGGGGACGAAGCTGTGCGGGTCGTCGGGGTCGGAGAGGACGCCGACTTCCACGTACTCGCCGGGGTCGGTCTGCTGGTAGGCGAAGCGCATCCGCAGGTCGAGCTGGAGACGGCGCGGGTTGACGTCGACGAGGGGCAGGACGAGGGTGGAGTACTGCTCGCCGGTGGAGTAGCTGTGCTGTGCCAGCATCTTTACGGCCGTGTGTCCGGCGTCGAGGTCGGTGGCGGCGTAGACCTTGGCGTAAGTGGAGAGGATAGTGTCGGAGGTGGAGTAGAAGGCTTGCCAGCAGGGATTGAGAGGAGCGTGGATGCCGACGGGCCAGCCCTCGAAGTCTTCGCTCCAGGGGAGCTCCGCTTCGGCGATGACGGCGCAGAGGGTGGCGGCGGAGGCGCTGACGCGCTCGGTGGGGTTGCCGTAGCAGAGGGAGGCGGCGCTCACGGTGTAGAGGGTGCCGGGAGCGAGGTCGTAGAGAGTGTAGGTGGCGGAGTTGATGTCGAGACTGTCGACCAGGGTGTCGGCCGCGTAGACCCACAGGCGGTAGTGGCCGACGAAGGCTGTGTCGTCGATGGAGAGGGAGAGGCTGGACTCGGTGGCGTCGGAGAGGGAGAGGGCCAGTGGGCGCGGGCAGACGGGCGCCGCGTTGAGCACGAGGTCGTCGACGCTGATGCCGTAGCCGGTGGCGTAGGGGAGTTAAGAGTTATGAGTTAAGAGTTAAGAGTTGGGGGGAGACAGTAGGCAGTAGTTAAGTAGTTAAGCCAAATGTACGGGGGAGGGGGAGTTAAGAGTTAAGAGTTGGGGGGGGAGACAGTAGGCAGTAGTTAAGTAGTTAAGCCAAATGTACGGGGGGAGGAGGGAGTTAAGAGTTATGAGTTAAGAGTTATGAGTTAAGAGTTATGAGTTAAGAGTTAAGAGTTGGGGGGGGTAAGTGGTAAGTGTTATGTTGGTGGTAGGGGTGTTAATGTGTTTGGCTGGGGGGCACAATAAATGGGGGTGGGGGTGCGTTAGTTATGAGTGTTAAGTGAGAAGTGGTAAGTGTTAAGTGGGGAGTGATATGAGAGAAGTGTTAAGTTATAAGAGATAAGATATGAAGATAGCTGCTTTGGTATCGGGAGGGGTGGACAGTTCGGTTGTGGTGCATCTGCTCAAGGAGCAGGGCTACGAGCCGGACATCTTCTACATCCGTATCGGCATGGAGGACGAGGAGGGTTATATCAGCTGTCCGGCCGAGGAAGACATAGAGATAACACAGTGGATAGCACGGCATTACGGATGCCGGTTCGAGGTGGTGGACCTGCACCGCGAATACTGGGACAGGGTGGTGAGCTACACGATAGAGAGCGTGCGCCGCGGGCTGACCCCCAACCCGGACGTGATGTGCAACCGCCTTATCAAGTTCGGCGCCTTCGACGACCGGTGTGGCCAGGGCTACGACCGGATAGCGACTGGCCACTATGCGCGCACAGAGGTCGTGGAGGGTACCACCTTCATGGCGACGGCCAAGGACCCGGTGAAAGACCAGACCGATTTCCTCTCGCAGCTGGACTACAGCCAGATAGAGAAGCTGATGTTCCCGATAGGCGGGATGATGAAGAGCGAGGTGAGGGCCATAGCGTCGCAAGCGGGTCTGCCGAGCGCCGACCGCAAGGACTCGCAGGGTATCTGCTTCCTCGGGAAGATAAACTACAACGACTTCATACGCCGGTATTTAGGCGAGCGCGAGGGCGACATTGTGGAGTTGGAGAGCGGCCGTGTGCTGGGCCGACACAAGGGCTACTGGTTCCACACGATAGGCCAGCGCAAGGGGCTGTACCTCGGCGGCGGGCCGTGGTTTGTGGTGAAGAAAGACATAGAGAACAACGTGCTGTATGTGTCGCAGGGCTACAGTCCCGACGCCGCCCACGGACGCGAGATGACGCTGGCGGGCTTCCGGCTGCTGAGCGGGAAGTGGAGGGGTGCGGACGGCAGGCTGGCAGACAGCATGCCGGACGGCGTGACGGACGTGAAATTCAAGATACGGCACACGCCGGAGTTCCACCAGGGCCATCTGGAGAAGGCTGGGGAAGAGGGCGTTGTGCACCTGACCAGCGACAGCCCGATACAGGGTATCGCCGCTGGGCAATACGCCACGGTCTACGACAACGAGGCGAGGCTGGTGGTGGCCACGGGGATGATAGTTGGGGGAATTGAAAATTGAGAATTGAAAATTGAAAATTGAGGGTTGAAAATTGAGAATTTGGGGGGGATTTTGGGGTGGTTTTGGGCGTGAGGTGGTAGAGAAGGGGTAGAGAGGGGGTAGGGAGGGGGTAGAGAGGACCCAGAGAGGACCCAGAGAGGGGGTAGAGAGGGTGGGGGGAAATCCTTGTAGAAACTGCATAAGAACGAAGATATGAAGAGAGTATTACCTATACTGCTGTTTTTCAGCCTGCCGTGCGCTGTGTTCGGCCAGGGGGCGGCGCGGACGGTGTCGCCGCTGGACTACGGGCTGCGCGAAGCCACGACGGGCATAGGACGCTACTATGCCCTGTACAATGCCCACGTCGAGGCCCTGCGCCTGGGCGCCGAGGTGAGCTATGCCGGCATCGACAGCCTCGAGTTGGAGCTGCCGCCCTCCTTCAAGAGCATCCCCCTTGGGCGGCACACCGACTTCGGAGGATTGGTGATACGGGTGACCAACAACGTGAAGCACGGAGCCCTCTTCGCGCTGACGAACGGGGCTGTGGCGCTGCAGATGGACAAGGCGACGGTGGACGGGCAGGACTACACCGCGGTGCCGGAGCTGGCGCGGGGGCTGCACCTGCTGGTGCTGAAGGACCGCAAGCCGTGGACCGAGCGGCGCGGCTTCGGCTATATGGCCTACCGCAGCGACGTGGTGGTGGTGCGCGACGGACGCGGGCAGAACAGGCCGGTCATGCCGTGGAACACCGACAGCACGCAACTCGGTGCCAGCTACTGCACCGTCGACGACGGGCTGAAGGAGGTGCGCGGGCTGACAATGCACCGCACCAAGCAGTCGACGTTCCGCACCTACTGCCTCAGCGTCACGGGGCAGTACAACGTGCTGGTCGAGGACATGCACGTCACCACCCCCCGCAGCAAGATGATTGCCGACGGTGTCTTCAGCGTCAGTAACAGCGCCAAGCTCCTCTTCCGCAACATCACCGTCGACGGTACCTACTCCGGATACGGCCGCACGCGGAACTACGGCTATGCCTTCTCGCTCAACAACGTATACGACTCGCGCTACGAACACATCAAGGCCCGCGGAAACTGGGGCGTGTTCGGGAGCAACAACATGAGCCGCACCGAACTGGTGGACTGCGACATCGACCGCTTCGACATACACTGCTACGGGCGCGACGTCACCTTGCGCCGATGCTACCTGCATGGCCGACAGACCATTTTCGGCTCCATGTACGGGACGGTGCTGTTCGACAGCTGCACGTTTGAGGACTATGTGCCCGTGCGCATCCGTTCCAGCTACAACGCCTACACCCCGTTCGACATCGTGATGCACGACTGCACCTACCGGCTCACGCTGCAGCATCGCTCCCTGGTGAGCATCATGCTGCTCGACACGGCCGAGAATCCGCGGCCGGAGCTGCGCGAGAAGTGTTGGCCCAACCTCTATGTCGACGGATTGACGGTGGTGGCGCCGTGGCCGGTGGGGACGCTCAACATCTACGACCCCATCGACAACCTCGACGACCTGAACCGCGAGATAGGCTATCTGAGCAACGTGAGCATCCACGGGCTGAAGACCGTCCGGCCGTCGGGCAGGGAGACGGATGTCAAGATGCGGCTTTTCAGTCACGACGTGAAGACCAAGAACGAGGTGAACTACACGGTGGAACACGTAAAAGAGTAAAATAACAGACCAACACTAATCCGATGCAACTGTTTTATAGCCTGGATATAACGCCAAACGGCCTGTGTACCCTCGACGAGGAGGAGAGCCGCCATGCGGTGCGCGTGATGAGGCTGCGGGAGGGTGACGATATCAACGTTACGGACGGACGGGGCAACATGTACCTCTGCCGTATAGTCGTCGCCGACCCCAAAGCCTGTGTCGTGGAGCCCACGGAAGCCCATAGCACGAGCCCCGCGCCACGGGCCGCGCTCCACCTGTCCGTGGCTCCCACCAAGAACCCGGCCCGTATGGAGTGGCTCGTGGAGAAGGCCGTGGAGATAGGGGTGGGAGAGATAACGCTGCTAAACTGCGACCACTCGGAGCGCACCTTCCTCAAGACCGACCGGCTGGAGCGGCTGGCCGTCAGCGCCATGAAACAGAGTCTGCACACGGTGTTGCCGGTCGTGAACCCTCCGGTCGAGCTGAAAGAGTGGCTTCGGCAGAGCGCAAAGCTGTTCGCGCCGGACACGCAGAAGTTCATAGCCCACTGTGAGGCCGACCAGCCCCGCACACCCTTGGCGTCCGCCATGGTGGCCGGGCGCGACGCCGTTGTGCTCATAGGACCCGAGGGTGACTTCTCGGCCGAGGAGATAGCGCTTGCCCTCGACTGCGGCTTCCAGCCCGTCAGCCTCGGCCACAGCCGTCTGCGCACCGAGACGGCGGCCCTCTACGCCACTGCGGCATTCAACCTAATCAACGACAGATGAAAAAGATACTGTTCATACTTTTGGCTTTCGGCTTTCAGCTTTCAGCCTTCAGCTTCCACCCCTTGGCGGCCCAGCCGAGGTTGGCCTTGTTGCGCTATGGCGGCGGTGGCGACTGGTACGCCAACCCCACGTCGCTCACCAACCTCACCGCCTTCTGCAACGAAGACCAGCAGATGGGGCTCGGCAGCCCTGCAACCGTCGACGTGGGCAGCAGCGAGCTCTTCAACTACCCCTTCGTCCACATGACCGGTCACGGCAACGTGGTCTTCAGCGACCGCGAGGCGCAGAACCTTCGCAAGTATCTTATAGGCGGCGGATTCCTGCATATTGACGACAACTATGGACTGCGCGAGTTCATAGAGCCGCAGATGAAGAAGGTCTTCCCCGAGCTGGACTTCGTCGAGCTGCCCTTCTCGCACCCCATCTACCACCAGAAATACGACTTTCCCAACGGTCTGCCCAAGATCCACGAGCACGACAACCTGCCGCCCAAGGGCTTCGGCCTCATCTATGAGGGGCGCCTCGTGTGCTTCTTCACCTGGGAGTGCGACCTCGGCGACGGCTGGGAAGACCCCGACGTGCACCGCGATAGCCAGGCCACGCGCCAGAAGGCGCTGCGTATGGGCTCCAACATAGTCCGCTACGCCTTCACCGACTGACTTGGGAGCGTGCGCTTGTGCCGGGCGGGTAAAAAAAAGCCGTCGTATTCAAAAATAGTTGTATATTTGCAGTCTGAAATAACAGTACCGCTATGTTGAAAAAAACTATACTCTTTCTGACCGTTCTGTCGACGGTCGCCGCCGTGGAGGCTCAGAATATCAACGTCAGCTCTGCCGTTGGGCAGAACATCGGCAACCTGATTGCCACCAACCTGCTTGGTGACGGCGTGTATGTCTACAATGCGCGCTTCAACGGCAATTCGGGCAGTGTGGACAGCCGCCATCCCCAGATTGGCGTTTTCCAGTCCAACGGATACATGGGTCTCGACATGACCACGGGTCTCGTGCTCACCACCGGTGCCGTCACTGTCGCTGCCGGTCCCAACAACGGCTTTGGCAAAAGCCTGCCCATAATGGAGCAGGACAGATACGTAGACCCCGAGATGAGTTCGCAGGGTATATCGAGCAACGCCAACGGGTGCGCCACCCTCGACTTCGACTTCGTGTGCCTCTCGTCGAGCATTTCGTTCACCTACTGTTTCGGCAGCGAGGAGTACAACGAATATGTGGGCACGCAATTCAATGATGTCTTTGTCTTTTTCCTGACGGGTCCGGACCCTGTCACCGGCGAGGTCGTCACCCGCAACATAGCCATGATACCCGGCACGGAAAGCGACGAGCACCCCAATGGCATCCCCGTGGCCATCAACACTGTCAACAACGGCAGCCTCGGGTCGGAAAACATCACCGGCGAGATTCCGGAGGGCTGCTACCTGACGTACAGCCAGTATTTCTACGACAACGACTACACCGGCACCCCCATCCCGGGTGTGCAGTACGACGGATACACCAAGAAGATGTCCGCTTCGGCGGCGGTGGTGCCCTGCGAGTCGTACCACATGCACATCTCCGTCTGCAATGTCGGCGACGAGAGCTACGACAGCGGTGTTTTCCTCGAAGGGCACAGCTTTGGCACGCCTGTCTCGGACATTGGTATCGTGCAGGGCGGCACTGAGACGGTGACCAAAAACCAGCCCAAGGTGATACCCATCTCGCTCAGCGGTACCGACTACGCCACTGCCGAGGCCACGCTCCGTTTCGGCGGCCAGGCCGTCAACGGCATCGACTTCCTCTGCCTCTACGACGACGGCACGCCCCTCAACAACGGCGACCGCATCACCCTCGACCAAAGCACCCACACCATCACCGTCATGGCCCTCGAGTCAGACCTCACCACCCCCAAGTCGTTGGATATACTGTTCGATATGGCCTTCTGCACCGACTATCCCCAGCTGCTGACCCACGACACCATGCGCTTCTCGCTGGCCGAGGGCACCCCTGGGCCTGGTCCTGGCCACGACGGCATCGAGACGGCCTCGCCGGCGGCGGTGGCGCTGTATCCCAACCCTGCGACCGACGTGCTTACGGTCTCCTGCGGCGAGATTCTGTCTAAGGTCACCATCCTCGACGCGGGCGGCCGCGAGGTGTGCAATGTGGCTGTGGAAGGAGAGTCCCACACGGCAACGCTCGACATCAGCCACCTCGGCAACGGGGTGTATACCGTGCGGACAACCACGGTGTCGGGCATGGTCCTGCACAGGGCCTTGGTGAAATAGAGACAGGTCAACTATAAAACGAACAATACAAGCAATGAAAAGAGTCTTTACTCTCGTGCTCTGCGCCCTTGCCACTCTCGGTGTGGCGGCTCAGCAGAATGTCCAGATAACCTCTGCCGTGGGGCAGGACATAACGAATTTCATCCGCACCAATTTCCTTGGCGAGGGAGTCTATGTCTACAACGTGACCTTCAACGGGCAGTCCGGCATCATCCCGTCGCGCTATCCGCAGATAGGCACGTTTGTCAACACCGGCTTCCCTTGCATCGAGATGAGCAAAGGCATCCTGGTCACCACAGGGCATATCGACGCCGCCAAGGGGCCCAACACCTTCCCCTACTATAACATACCCCTGCCGGAGGCCGACCGCTATGTCGATCCGGAAATCAACAACCAGGGCCTTGCCGACAATGCCGTCACCTGCGGCACCATCGACTTCGACTTCGTGTGCCTCGCCACCAACGTTATGTTCTCCTACTCCTTCGGCAGCGAAGAGTACAACGAGTTTGTCGGCAGCTTGTACCACGACGTCTTTGTCTTCCTGCTCACGGGCCCCGACCCCGCTACCGGCCAGGTGGTGACCCGCAATATCGCCATGATACCCGGCTCGGAGGACGACGAGCATCCCAATGGCATCCCCGTGTCGACCAGCACTGTCAACAACGGCATTCCGCCAGACACCATCTACTCGTCCGGCTTCGGCTACAGCTTCGACTACAGCCAGTACTTCTGCGACAACGACTACGACTCCACCTATGCCAAACCTGGCGTGCAGTATGACGGCCTCACGCGCAAGCTTGTCGCCCAGGGCGGCGTCATCCCCTGCCAGGTGTATCACATGCACATCTCCGTCTGCAACATCGGCTCCAACCACCTCGACAGCGGTGTGTTTATCGAGGGCAACAGCTTTGGCACCCCCAGCGGCCAGATAGGCATCTGGCAGAACGAGACCGAGAACATACCCCAGGGTACCGAAAAGGTGATACCTATCAGCCTTGCCGGCACCGAATATGACAATGCCACCGTGTATGCCCGCTTCGGCGGCGACGCTGTCAACGGCTTCGACTACGTCTGCTTTGCCGACGACGGCACTGTCCTCAACGAGGGCGACCATTTCACCATCGACAACAACCAGCACAGCATCAGTATCATCCCTGTCGACGATGCTGACTTCACCACCCCCAAGACCCTCGACGTCTATATCAGCATGGCGCTGTGTCCCGAGACGCCCGAGCTGCTCACCTATGACACGCTGCACTATGTCCTGACGCCCGGCAACAGCAACCCCGGCGGCAACGAGGGTATCGACGTCGTGGAGCATGGCCTTGTGGCCCTCCATCCCAACCCCGTCGCCGACAAGCTCACCATCAGCGCGGCGGCGCCCATGCAGAGTGTTGTCATAGTCGACATGGCCGGCCGCGAGGTGAGCGCCACTGATGTCGACGGAAACACCACCGCCACCATCGACGTCAGCCGCCTCGAGAAGGGCGTCTATACGGTCGGAGTCACCCTGGCCGCGGGTGGTACCGTGAACCGTGTCATGGTGAAATAGCGCGGCGCAATAGCGCAACAATAAAAGAGGACGTTCCGGCAAGGGAACGTCCTCTTTTTTGTTGGAGGCGGGATGCCTCTGTTATTTGACCACGACGGTCTTGGTGGCTTTGCGGCCGTCGAAGCTCACGATATACACGCCCGCGGCGGGCACCTCGATAGCTTTCTTTCCGTTGGCGGTCAGTGTGGCCACGCTGCGGCCGTCGGTGGCGAATACCTGCACGTTTGTGGCGACAGGGCAGTCCACGACGATGCGGCCCTCTGCGGCATAGGCGTTGAAGGCGGACATGTCGGTCGTGGCGATGCCTTCGTTGCCGCCGGGCTCTTCGCCGGGTTCCTCGCCTGGGTTGTCGCCGCCGCAGTTCTCGCGGATGCGGGCAAACTTGCCCCATTCCTCGTTGGCGCGGTAGGCGTCGGCCGTGCCGCACGGCACCACTACCGACGTCAGAGTGTTCTCGCTGCCGGTGAAGGCGCGGGCGCCGGTGCGCGGCACCTCGGTGCAGAGCACGGTCACCATGTCGAGGTTGCTGTTGTCGAAGAAGGCCTGCTCTCCGATAGAGTCGACGCCGGAGCCGATGGTGATGTTGGTGATGTTGCCGTTGGCGTCGAAGGCAAAGTCACTGATGGTGGTGACGCTGTTCGGTATTGTCACCGACGACAGGTTGCACTGGTAGAAGGCGTTCATTGGAATCTCCGTCAGCGCCTCGGAGAGGGTCACGCTCGTCAGGCTGGCGCACTGCAGGAAGGCCATCCGGCCCAACTCCGTCACCGAGTTGGGGATGGTCACGCTCTGCAGTCCCTCCACCTGGCGGAAGGCGGACATCTTGATGCTCGTCACCGAACTGGGTATCACTACCGACGTCATCGTGTCGTGGTTGAATGCTGCCGCTCCGATGGTCGTCACGGGCACTGTGTTTCCGTCGTGTTCCACCGTGGCGGGTATCACCAGGTCGCCCAGGTTGCACTCTGTCCCGGTGGTCAGCTTGCCCCCGGTGACGGTGGCTGCCCCGTCGACGACCGACATGAGCAACACCGCTCCGTTCTGTGTCGTCACCTCGAAAGTGGGCGCTTGTGCCATTCCCGCAGCGGCGAATGTCGCAGCTGCCAAAAAGAATAATGTTTTCTTCATGTGTTTAACAATTTTGTTATTATTTTTCGCTGCAAAAGTACACAAAAAATCCAATTCCGCCCCTACGACATGAAAAAAATATTTGCCACGACCCGAAGTCGAGGGGCTTTGGGAATCGTGATTCATCGGGTTGCTGTCGGGTAACCTGTGGAAAATCAATGAAAAGCAGGGGCGCAAAATAATTCTATAATATATTTTGCACCAAATATAGATTTGTCCATTGTGAAATTCTGCACTAAATTAAGATTTTCTTGCTGTCGAGTCGTAAGAAAACAAACTTTTTTTAATAGCTATTCGCATTTATTCTTAAATCATGCCTACGTCCATTTTTTATTTTGAGAATGAACTTATTGTTGTTCCCCAAAATATGTGTATCTTTGCACTGTCAAATAAAGCAAAATGCACACATTCGGCATTGGGAGAGGATGACAGATTGGCTATTTACCGACTATGAGTACACAAAACTCAACAAATTAAAGAAGTCCAATCCCGAGGCATTCTTCTATCTGTATTTGGCATTTCAATTATCTCACGGACTCCAGACTTGAGTCTGTGGGTGACAAATATGTCTGACAGAGGACGACAAGAGCAGCCCGGCGAGAATCTCCGTCCTGACGCTATGCTTTTCGGGGTCAAACCCCAGCCATTTCAAGAATTTCATAGTTGCTTATTTAGTCGGTTACCACAACGGTATAATCCTCCAGTTTATTGCATAACCATACAAGGATTCTTTGTGCCCTCTATGTGGGTTCTTTGCGCCTTCTTTGAAACGGCTGCAATCTATTGATAACCAACAAAAAGCGGAATTATACTCTTGCGCAATGCAAGACGTTCATTCTCAACCCTTAGTCTCATGACCCTTCGGTGATCCTTCGGCGGTCCGCCGACGATGTCGGCTTGTCAATCTCCTTCTGTTATACGTTCTTTCTCGTACAAGGCAATTTCGTCTGTTACTACCTTTTGCAGTTCTGCTTTTGGAATTAAAAGGTGATAGTCGGCAACCCCGATGGGTTTTGTCACACCTTCGAGAGCAAGTTCTACATCCACGTTGTCTTTTTCGGCACATAGGATAATGCCGATGGACGGGTTCTCTCCTTCTTGACGTTCCGTTCGGTCGAGAACAGACAGGTAGTAATTCATCTTGCCTGCATATTCCGGCATAAACTTGCCAATCTTCAGTTCAAAGGCAACCAGGCAGCGCAGCCCACGATGGTAGAAAAGCATGTCTATGCGACTTTCCTTGCCGTTGTACTCGATGATATACTGGTCGCCAATGAATGTAAACCCTTTTCCCAATTCGAGTAGAAACAGTTTTACTTTCTCCACCAAGCGACGCTCCAATTCCAATTCGGCAACAGGCTCTGTGACTCCAAGAAAGCCGAGATTATATCCGCTGCGGAACACTTCATTGGCATACATCGCTTGAGAAGCGGGCAAGGCAGTGGCGAAGTTGTTGCTAATGGCTGTCGTCTGATGGGTCAGGTGCATTTGCATCTTTATGGCGTTCAATAGAAGGTCGCGGTTCCATCCTTTGGCTACGGTCTCGGTGGCATAGTATAGAATTGCATCATCGTCCTTGTCAAACTTACTCATCAGCCTGAGTATGTGTCCCCAAGGCAAAACTGCGACAGCCTGTCGCAGTTTTTCGTTACTGCGGCAAAAACGTTCATAGAAACGTTTCATGTCCCATAGGTTACGAGGCGATGTACCCATATTGGGGAAGTGCTGTTTAAGGTCGACGGAAAGCCTATTTACCACACCGTCACCGTATTTACCTTCCAGTTTCCGCTCGTTAAGCAGTTTCCCCATGCTCCAGTATGCCATATTTGATATTGTACTAAAACTTTTGGCCGCTGTTACACGTGCGCTGTCAAAAACTGCAACAGCCTGTTGCAGAATTTCGTTATACTCGGACTCGTTGATATGTGAGATTTCTATTAACATGGTTTTTAGGTTACTCTATTATTCCAATCTTGTATGTATGTTTGCGATAAAAATGTCAGAAATATCTATCCTCTGGTTTGGGGAAGCTTTTTAGATAGTCATTAAACTGTTCAATCGTCATTTCCGTTTTGAGAAGGCTGTTAAAGTAATCATCTGACTCTGCAAACTGACGACAGTTTATTGATGAATGTGGTGATGTGATAATAAAATTAAATGGAGTAAGGAAGCGTTCGCGTAATTCTTGGTCTTTACGTGCCGGAGAAATTAATTTCCCTAGAAATCTTGTATGTCCATCATCATATTCGTTGCTCGTTACCTTCTTCCAAAATAGATGTAGTATCCTAAATACACCATATTCTTCTGAATAGTAACCATGCTCTTTTCTCCATTCTTCAATGTGACTCTTAGTATGGGAAGGATAAAGACCTGTCGGATTATCAGGGTATGTCTCCACATATATATATTGTCCATAATATCTACCAGAAGGGTCTACATAAGCAACTATTTTCCGTATGTTCAGTTCCATGGTTTGAATAAGGAAGTGCCGTCCTCCAAGATGTCTATATTTTTCGATATTAGAAGAGAGAGAGCCTCGGTACCACCATAATATTGAAAAAGAACTTCCATACTCACTTTCTATTTTTTTTAATTTTAAAGGAGAAGAGAATAAGTTATCGAGACATCGCCGTATATCTCTTGCTTTGGTATATGTAACAAGACCTCTCTTTCCATGAAATGCTTTACCCATGCGTTCGTTGAAATAGATAATGGGGTCTGCAAAGGCATATTCATTAGGAGTTTTGTTACTTTTTGAGAACTTATCTTTTATCTTCCCCCAAAGTAAGTTGTATCTATGTATCAAATACAGGGTCGCCTTGTGTCTGTGTTTCCCATGCTTCTCAATGTATTTTATTACCTCAATAATTCTGTCCGATAAATCACAATTTGATGATGTAAACTGATATATTCTATTATGATTTATATCAAAAGGAAGGTCGTTGGAATTCCATTTCCCTTGATGGGCAACACAAATAGTATAATGCATCCCAACTGCGCTCATGGCATAGCCCAGTTCCATTAATACGTTTGGATTTGGCACTTGTTTTATAGTTGATAAGCCATTCCCGAATGGTTTTTGATAAGAACATACCGGTGTGACATCTGCAAGAAATATATCACATGAATCAATCTTGTCAAGAATGGTTTCAACAATCTGTGGAGAGCCCGAAATGTTGCTGGTTGATTCTTCTACATTAATGGAATACCGATGATAAATCTTGATATTATGTACAGCCTTTTGTATTGCATTTGTTATTATCTTCTTGGTTTCATTATCATCAGATTGCCAAGAGAAAAACAATGTAAACTTTTTCATGTATAGTACAATATTTATTTCAATGTCTCAATTATTGCAGCAACATCTACATCATCCAACTTGAACCATTCTCCACGGAGACGTTGTTGACTATAGGCAGTGTGCAAAGCAGATTCTATTGCTTCAGCTATTTTACGGGTGGGATATTTCGTTGAAGCTAACAATTCAATTGTGGGTTTCTCACTTTGCAATGTCTTTTCCCTGTATTCTGGTGTGTTCGAAATGCCTATCTTATAATATCCATTGGTGGTGTCTTGCATTAGGTACACATAACACCCGTTAAATCCAAACTCAGTGCGTGTTCTTTTGACTTTACGCACAGGAAATTTATAGGATGGGACAAGCCTGTGTACTTCGTCAAGATATGTTTGCAAATAATAGCGAATAGCATCATGTGCATAATCGCCCATAACAGTGTTCTCAAAATCCAAATCCAAAGGCGGTCTTTCCTCATCAGCAAATGTTATTCGGCATGATACAATTCGATTGTTCAAAAGTGCATCAATATCATCTTGGTATAACGTAAAGCAATACCGGTGTTTTTCCAGCGCTTTCTTATTCAATGTGTAGTCAATTATCCCCCCGTTGTTTAATAGTAATGAAATGGTGTCTCCTTTATGAATATGCCGCTTGTTATTCCGATATCCTGCAGTATCAAAAGAAATAATTCCCATGTCTTCTTTAAATTCAAAACACAGAAATAAGTCGTAAGCTATCTCAACCCACATAAAACTATCTTCATACATATACATTGGTGTAGGGAAATTATGTCTAAACCACTTCCACAAATACCCTTTAAATGTTCCGTTGATTTGATGTTTTTGTGTAAATGGATCAACAGTAAGAGTGCAATCTATTGGACCTACCAAACACTTTATTGCTTCTTCAATTTTTTCACAAACAATGCCTATTACTATTTTTTCCGCCTCATCTTTTGTGTATACTCTTGTATTTTTTTTATTGTAATTGTATAAAGAACTATCATTATCAATGAGAACATATCCATCAAAAGGAGACCTCACTAATTTGTCCTCTATTTTGAACATTTCCTCATCTTTATGGACTGATTTAATAACTAGAAAGTCTGTTTCCAAATACCTCTCGGAAGATTGCAAACCATTAGGCCACCACTCAATCGGTATCTCATGTCTCTCCCCATATATACTAAATGAAGAAAAAACACTATCAATTGCCTCTGAAGGGATTTTGAGTTCTATCATTTTGTCAGTTTTTCTACATATTAATCATTTGGAATTTTCCATTGAATTGCACGAAATGTATTCGCTTTTATAACGAAAACGGCACCAGTTTATTGTGTATAACAAATAGAGAAGCCCCACGATGATGAGGCTTCTCTTGTATTTGCGGACAATATTGCCTGCGTAGCTTTATTGCTCTCCGCGAGCACGCGGTTACTCTTCCTCGGCGGCGGCTTCCTCTTCGGCCTTGAGGAGGTCCTGCTTTTACACCAAGTATGAAATAATTCTATGACTCATTTTGCACCAAATATAGATTTGTCCATTGTAAAATTCTGCACTAAATTAAGATTTTCTTGCCGTCGAGGTATTCGACATCATCATGAACCCGTCGGACTTCACCACCGAGTATGAGAAGGGCACCTGGAGCCACGAGCTGACCAAGCCTCTCAAGGAGTGTGCCAAGCAGCAGCTGGAGCAGAACGCCCTCGACTACGGCATCCTGAAGAAAGCCGAAGAGAGCGGGCTGAAACGGCTGACGGCGCTGTTCCAGACCTTCGGATTCGGCACTGTCAAGCTCTCCGTTAAACAGGTGGAACCGGTGGTCGACCAACCGGCCGACGACCCCGTCGAGATTGGAGAAATGCCTGTGGCGGACACCGTGGCCGCCTGATGATCCCTTCGGGTGGGGGGTAGCCCACAGAAAAAAGGGAGCATCCGATTGGATGCTCCCTTTGCTTTGGATTGTTTGCAGGCGGGACGCCTGCGGTCCCGGTGAGGCAGGCGGGGACGCCTGCGGTCCCTGTTACTCTTCCTCGTTGGCGGTTTCCTCGTAGGCTTTGAGGAGGGCCTGCAGAGGTACGCCTATGAGCACTGTTTTTGTGTAGTGTATGCAAAAGGCTATCCCTGTAACCATCACAGGCGTTTATATCATCAAAACCCGCTTTTTTCTTTTTACGCCATTGCCAAGTGGCGGCGACGGAGGGCGGTGAGGACACTTGTTCCGCTGCATTGGTACGGTTTGCCACCACCTTTTCGGGGGTCGATTTCCTTGTCAGTCCTCAATTGCAAATATACTATGGTTCCTTGCCAAGGCTCGCTTTCAATGATGGTGGCCCCGACGGTGCGGTATTAGAATTTGAAGGTTACGCCGATGGTGATGTTGCTCCAGTATTCGGCGACGCTTCCCTCCAGCAGGTCGAGCTGCAGGCCGTTGCTGCTGTTGGAGTAGACTACGTTGTTGTCGAGACGTGTCTCCTTGCGGTTGCTGTATACCCAGCCGAGGAGATTGAGGTTAAGGTCGATGTTCACGTGTTTGTCGAGTTCGTAGGTGATTCCGGGCTTGATGGTGAGGTCGAAGGTCTGCAGTTTGGCGTCGTAGGCTCCGGAGCCGGGCACGGCGGGTGCGCCGCCCACACCAGGAGTGGATCCCGGCCCGGGGTTCATGTATCTGGGTGAGTAGCCGAGCAAGGCCTCGGCTTCGGCAAAGAGAATCCAGCGTTTGTATTTCACAATGTTGTAGTGGACGTAGGGTCCGACGCGGTAGGTGCGTTTTGTGCCGATGTCGAACAGTTGGCCGGAGGCGTTGAGTTCGTATCGGTGGTCGAGGGAGAAGCCGTAGGTGAGCCCTACGCGCCAGCGGTCGTTGATGTTGTAGCCAACGAAAGGCTCAATGCGGTATTCGCGCACCTTGTTGGTTACATCGTCGCCCGTCTTGTCGGTACTTTGGTTGAAGTGGCCCGTCCCGCCGACGACCCATTTGCAGTTGTTGTTGTCTTGAGCTTGCGCCCCTGCGGCCATGGCTATAATGGCCAGTGCCAGTGTCAATAGTGTTTTTTTCATTTGTAGTAGGTATTAAAATTGGTTTTCCAAAAGAGAAGCCGGAAGTCCCTCTCGGGGTTTCCGGCTTGTGAGGGTTTCTTTGCAGGCGGGACGCCTGCGTACCCGGTGAGGCAGGCGGGACGCCTGCGCTCCTGATTACTCTTCCTCGTTGGCGGCTTCCTCGTAGGCTTTGAGGAGGGCCTGCTGGACGT